>NZ_VBZC01000025.1:32265-137810 GCF_005786655.1 Streptomyces montanus | reverse complement strand
CCGCCGATCACGCCCCCGCGCCCGGGGCGTCCCCCGAACACGCCCCCGCCGCCGACGACTCCACCCCGCCCCCGCCGGGCATGCCGGGCAGCGCCCCGCTGGACCACCTCCCCACGATGGTCACGGGCTCGCCCCAGACACCCCCGCCCGGCACTCCGCCGGGCACCCCGCAGACGGCCCCACCGGACGCCCCGGTCCCCCCGGCGTACGGCTCCGCCCAGCAGCACCCGCAGCCCGCCGCGTACGGCTACCCGCAGCAGCCCGCTGCCTGGGGCGCCCCCCAGGGGGCGTACGCGCCCCCGCCGGGCTCTACCCCGCCGTACGGCCCCACCCCGCCGTACGGCCCCACCCCCGTTTACGGCCCTGGCCCCGGCGGCCCACAGGAACCCCCACGAAGAAGCGGCCGCTCGACCGCCGCGCTGATCGTGGTGGCCCTGGTGGTCGCGCTCGGCGCGGGCGGCTCCGTCTACGCGCTGATGAGCGGCGACGGCAACACCCGCACCGGCGGCGAGACCACCGCGTCCCCGACCGCCGGCGCCCCCGAGACGCCGGACTCGACCCCCCAGGACCCCACGACCGAGCCGCTCACCACGGCGGACGAGACGCCGGAGAACGGCGCGATCCCCACCGAGTTCATCGGCACCTGGACCGCGTCCATCGACAACGACACGGGCCGCAACACCCGCCGACTCACCATCCAGCAGGGCGAGGTGGGCGACACGGTGCTCGCCCTCACGGCGGACGGCCCGGCCGACGACGGTACGTACCACTGCGTGTTCCAGGCGGAGCTCGCCGAGACCCCGACGACCACCGGCCCGCTGCGTATCGGCCCGTCGAAGGTCACCGTCGGCGAACCGGCCACGTCCTGCACTCCCGGCGCGGCCACCGAGCTGACCCTCCTCCCGGACGGCCGTCTCCGCCGGGTGAACGTGAGCAACGGCGACGAGCTGACGTACACCAAGCAGAACTGAACCCCACGACCACCGCGGTCGACCACGGCCGTCAGGACCCGCCGCCGCCCCGGCACGGCGGGTCCTGCTTCTGGCTCGACTCGCCCTGCCCGTACGCCCCGCACACCACCACCGCCTCCGGCGCGTCCGCGAGCTGCCGCAGCAGGACGAGGGTCTTGTCCACGGGCGGGGCGTGGACGCCCTTGGCATAGGAGACGAACCCGGTGGCGCCGTTGAAGGAGACACCGTTGTTGAGGGTGAGCAGCACGGACCGGCGGTCGACCTCCTCGTCGGCCAGCCGGGCGTCCGCCACCGCCTGGGACAGGACGTGGAAGGCGTCGTACGAGACCGCCGAGTGGCCGTCCTGCTCCCAGGGGTCGGTGCCCTCGGTGCTGGTCTCCACGAAGGATTCGTAGTCGTCGAAGAACTGGCGCGTTTTCCCACTGGCTTCCCCGTCGGTGGAGGGGAGCCGGTGCGCGGAGTAGTAGAGGCGCAGCCAGTGCTTGTCCTTGAAGACGCCGGTCTGCGCGACGTTGGTCAGTTCGTTGCCGCCGAGGACTGTGAGGCTGTGGGTGGTGCAGGTGCCTTCCCGGTCCATGGAGTTGACGAACGCCGTGAAGTCCTTCGCCCGCGCCGACCAGTACAGGACGGAGTCCGGCTCCTGGTTCAGGGCCTGGCAGATCCTGCGGGCCAGTACGTCGGCGCTGACCAGGTTCTCCGCCGGGACGGACGGCTCGGGTTCGAAGTCGTTGTCCTGGTTGAAGTTGAACACCCGCTCGGTGCCGGGGAAGTCCGCCATGAACCGGTCGGCGAGGCTGCGGCTGTAGAGGTCGGCCGAGCTCTCGATGACGACGGCGTGCCCGGCGGGGGAGCACTCGTCGTCGGAGTCGCGTCGGGCCACGATGTTCTCCTGGCTCGCGAAGTCCGCCTCGATCCCGGCCTCCCGGGAGTTGTTCGGGGTGAACGGCCAGTAGCTGCGGCCCGCGTCGCCGGTCATCATCTCGTCGGCGGTCGCGGTGGTGCCGACCGTGGGGATCTGGGCCCGGCCGAGCACCCGCAGGGCGGCCTGCGTCTCCTCGCGGCTCTGCGCGTACCCGAGGACGCCGACGACCTGCTTGTAGTCCTCGGCGTTCTGTTCGTTCTTCACTTCGGTGACGAGTTTCTCGGCCTCACGTTCGGCGTCGCGGAATCCTTCGCCGGTGGCACGGACGTCCACGCGCAGTGGAACGAGTGAGTTGTTGGAGGCCGCGTCGTCGTTGAGCTTCTTCTGCCACATCGCGATGCCGCGCAGTTCGGGGATGGTGCCGTCGAAGCGCGTCTCGTCCACGGTGGTCGGCTTCTTGGAGACGAACACGACGACCGTCCGTACGGTGTGGTCCTGGCGGGCGTAGGCCTCGGCCCGTCTGTTCTGCTCGTCGATCGCCTGCGCGGCCGCGTCGTACCAGCCTTTGGCGTCCACTGGAATGGCGGTGGAGCGAGCCGCCTCGGCTACGGACTCGGTGCCGCCGACGCAGGTGTGGTCGGCCGGGGGAGCGATCCAGGTGCGCACCCCGATCACTGTGCCGACGAGCGCCAGCGCCAGCGCGCCCGCCAGGAACGACGTCGTGGTGCGCCAGTCGGTCTTGAAGAAGGTCGGTTCGACCTGGGGGACGGGCAGGCCGGGGCCGTGCGGCGCGTGGTCGGTGAAGGTCACCAGGACCGGTGAGCCGTCCCTCTGGCTGAGGTGCAGTCCGGCCTGGGAGAAGTTGCTCTCGCCCGGGTTGTCCAGGTCGTTCAGCAGGCCGGTGGACGGCTGCCCGACGATGACGACGAGGGGCCCCGGCTGCTGGGCGGTGGCGCGGGCCCGGTGCAGGGAGCGCACGAAACGCTCGGCCGCGCGGGCGCCGTCCGCGCCGGGCGGGGGCAGCTCCACCAGCAGGACGGGGCGTGCGGTGCGGCGCCGGCGCCGGGGCAGGAGGCCGCCGACCCTGGGCGTGCGCAGGTCCTCCAGGAGGGCGCGTGTGAGGAGCTGGTCGAGCTCCTGGAGCGCCTCCTCGTGACGTGCATCGCCGGCGGGGCGGACCAGGCGTGTGGACTGCACGTTGGCCACGTGGTCCATGACGCGGAACAGGCTCTTGCCGCCCGCGGCGACGGGCTCGTCGGCGAGCCAGCGGCGCATCACCTTGCGGGACATGCGCTTCTGCCACAGCCAGCGGGGCGCGTACCGGGTGAACCACAGCCAGAAGACGACCAGGAACCAGCCCTTCAGATCGCTGGACGGCGGACTGGTCTTGGGGAGGGTGCCCAACAGGCCGCGTTTTTCGGCCTGTTGCTGGTCACACGCGTACTCGCGCAGGGCCACCGCGCGGGCGCCCGGCCAGCGGTCCGGGTGCTCGCGGATGTAGGTGACGAGGTCCCGCAGGAGGGTGAAGTGCGGGAAACGGTCCGGGGTCATGTGCTCCGGAGGAACGTCCTGCAGACCGAGGCCCGCGCTCTCGGCGAGGAGGAGCGTGTCGTCCTGTACGGCGGCGAGATACACGTACGGCACGAGCTTGCCGTGCTCGTCGAGGGAGCGGCGCAGCGCCTCCACGACCCGGTGCGTGCCCTCCGCGCACGCGGCGCCGTCGCCCGGGACGCGGAGGATGAACAGCGGTGGTTTCGTGGCCAGGTTGGCGCGGTTCGCGGGTGCCACGGCCGTGGGGAACTCGCGTACGAAGACATCGGCCCGGCTGTCGTCCGGGAAGCCGTCCGGACCGGCCTGCGGATGCGCCATGATGCCCCCGTATGTCAACAAGGCGTGTCTGAAGGGAAGTCGGAGAGTACTCGCAGTATCACACCCGTTACAACGGGTTGTGGCAAGCGCTTCGACACCGTTACAAGTGCGCCTCCGTTCCCTCACGAGCGCCCCGCATGCACGCGGGTCCTCCGGCGCCTCTCGGCCCAACTCGGCCTGTCTCGGGCCCCCTTGCCCCCGCATGACGCGTACACAACGATGGCGAGTCGACGACGCCTCACCGCTTCGAGCCCCAGCGCTTCATGCCCCGGGAGGACCCATGCGCCCCAGCAGAAGAACCGTCCTGGCCGCAACGGCAGCGGCAACGGCAACGGCCTCGGCCGCGTCGATGGGCGCCACGGCGACGGCCACTGCCTCGGCCGCCTCGGCTGCGGAAACGGGCACCCGCCCGCCGGCCACGGCCCAGCCGCCCTCCCGTGAACTACGCGCCCTCTTACGGGAGATCGACCCGGCCCGCATCGAGGCGACGGTCCGCAAACTCGTCTCCTTCGGCACCCGTCACACCCTCTCCGTCCAGGACGACCCCGCACGCGGCATCGGCGCGGCCCGCGACTGGATCCTCTCGGAGATGAAGTCGTACGCGGCGGCCTCCGGCGGCCGGATGACGGCCGAACTCCAGTCGTACGTCCAGGAACCCGCGACCCGCATCCCGGTGGCGACCCGCATCACGAACGTCGTCGCGACCCTGCGCGGCTCGGTCACTCCGGAGCGCGTCTATGTGGTCTCCGGCCACTACGACTCCCGCGTCACCGACGTCATGGACGCCACGTCGGACGCACCGGGCGCGGACGACGACGCGTCGGGGGTGGCCGTCGCCATGGAGCTGGCCCGCGTGATGGCGAAGCTCCGCCCGGCCGCCACGATCGTGTTCGCGGCGGTGGCGGGGGAGGAGCAGGGGCTGTACGGGGCCGCGCACATGGCGTCGCGGTACAAGGACGCCGGCGCGGACGTACAGGGGATGTTCACCAACGACATCGTGGGCAGTTCGACGGCGGACGACGGCACGAAGGATCCGTACACCGTCCGCCTCTTCGCGGAAGGCGTCCCCACCTCGGAGACCCCCGAACAAGCCGCCGTCCGCCGCTCGGTGGGCGGCGAGAACGACTCCCCGTCCCGCCAGCTGGCCCGCTTCGTACGGGACACGGCGGACAACGCGGCGACCGGTATGCGCGTACGCGTCATCTACCGCCGTGACCGCTACCGGCGCGGCGGCGACCACATCCCGTTCCTCGAACGCGCCTATCCCGCCGCCCGCTTCACGGAACCGGCCGAGGACTTCGCGCACCAGCACCAGGACGTACGGGTCGAGGACGGCAAGCAGTACGGGGACCTGCCGGAGTTCTGCGACTTCGCGTTCACGGCCCGCGTGGCCCGCGTCAACGCCGCCGCCCTGTGGAGCCTCGCCCAGGCCCCCGGCACACCCCGCGGCGCCAGAATCCGCACCGCCGACCTCACGAACGCCACCCACCTGACCTGGACCCGCGGCTCCGAGCCCGACCTGGCGGGCTACGAGGTGGTCTGGCGCGAGACGACAGCCCCCGAGTGGACGCACGTCATCCCGGTCGGCGACGTGACCTCGCACGAGGTGGACCTGTCGAAGGACAACGTGTTCTTCGGCGTACGGGCAGTGAACCGCTCGGGCTACCGAAGCCCGGTGGCGTTCCCGGACCCGCAGACGTAGTCGTCGTCCGCGCGGAGTGGTGCCCGATGTCAGTCGCCCCCGCCGCCCCTACCCATTCCCGTCCCCTGGGGCTCCGCCCCAGACCCCGCTCCCGGGGGCCAGCCCCCGGGCCCCCGCTCCTCAAACTCCCCAGCTACCGCTGGGAGGTGCCCCAGGGAAACGTCACCGCGGCTCAGGCGGCCGCTGCCGAGGCATGTTCGGCCGAGCCCCCGGCGGCAACGACGTCCGCCCCGGCGGCGCCGCCTCCGCCCGCGACCCCCCACCCCCCGCCGACTGAAGGGCCAACTGCGCGGACCTGGTCCGAAACTCGACCATCCACTCCGCGGTCTCCGCCCGCACCAGCTCCGTCACATCTTCGGAGAACCGCCGCAACACCCCAAGACACCGCTCGGCAGCCTCCCCGGCCGTCCCCTCCGTGGGCCCGAGAACCTCCCGCACACACTCCGAGGCCCAGTCGAACTGAAGCGTCTGCAGCCGCCGCTGTACGGCCTGAGCCGTGGCCACATCCCTCATCCAGCCCGACGTGACCCCGAAGAAACGGTCCACCCCGACACAGGCCACCCCGAGCAGCAGCCCCAGATATCCCCAGGGCGCGACCCCGCCCACCACCCCGGTGAGGTCGAGCAACGGAAGCGCGGCCCCGACGGCCACACCCGCGGTCGCCCCGGCCCGCAGCACCCGCGCCGCCCGCCGCTTCCACACCCGGTCGCCGAGATACCAGGCCACCGTGGACAGCGCCCCCGCCTCCACCCACCGGTACAGCTCGTGGAGCCGCTCGGCCGGCTCACCCCAGTCGCCGTGCGGAAAGGGCCGCCCCATCAGGTCGCCCGGGCCGCCGTCACTCAGACTGTCTCCCCGTCCGTCACCCCGACTGTCACCCCGACTGTCTCCCCGGCCGTCACCTCGACCGTCCTGGGCCGACCCCTCGGGCTGCATCTCCGGCTGGCTCACCGACGCTCCTAATCGTGACGTTGCGTGACGGTATCCTGGCTCAGGGTGCTGACGCGCCCCACTCTTACTACCTCCCAATGGGTGGCGACGGCCCTGGTTTCAGGGCTTTTCCGCTCGGACGTGGCCCGTGGTCAGGTATAGAACAACGCGCCACCTCACTCGAAAGAGTGGTGGGGCGACGGCGCTGTGGACCACGTAGGCTCGTGCCGAGGCGGAAAAACCCCGTCCAGACAGCCGTACGAACCAGGAGCTGATCGTGATTCCCGGTGGTGGCCAGCCCAATATGCAGCAGCTGCTCCAGCAGGCCCAGAAAATGCAGGAGGACCTCGCGAACGCGCAGGAAGAACTGGCGCGTACCGAGGTCGACGGCCAGGCGGGCGGCGGCCTGGTGAAGGCGACTGTGACCGGCTCCGGCGAACTGCGCGCTCTGAAGATCGATCCGAAGGCCGTCGACCCCGAGGACACCGAAACCCTCGCCGACCTGGTCGTCGCGGCGGTCCAGGCGGCGAACGAGAACGCGCAGGCCCTCCAGCAGCAGAAGCTCGGCCCGCTGGCCCAGGGGCTGGGCGGCGGCAGCGGTATCCCCGGCCTGCCGTTCTGACGGCGGCGGCCCGGGAGCCGGAGGCCTCGTCCATCTGAATCGTCCGACCCGACCCGGCGTTCCCTTCTGAGTTCCCTTCTAAGAAGGCCGGGGGCCAACTACCGTACGTACCAAGAAAGCAAGCACGATCACGGTACGTACCGAGAGAGCGTGAACAGGAAGGCAGTCCGTTGTACGAAGGCGTGGTCCAGGACCTCATCGACGAGTTGGGGCGGTTGCCCGGCGTCGGTCCCAAGAGCGCGCAGCGGATCGCCTTCCACATCCTGCAGGCCGAGCCGACGGACGTCCGCCGGCTCGCGGAGGCCCTGATGGAAGTCAAGGCCAAGGTCCGCTTCTGCGCCATGTGTGGAAACGTGGCGCAGGAGGAGCTGTGCAACATCTGCCGCGACACGCGCCGCGATCCCGCGGTGATCTGCGTGGTGGAGGAGCCGAAGGACGTGGTCGCGATCGAGCGGACGCGTGAGTTCCGGGGCCGCTACCACGTCCTCGGCGGCGCGATCAGCCCGATCGAGGGCGTCGGCCCGGACGACCTGCGGATCAGGGAACTGCTGGCCCGTCTCGCGGACGGCACCGTCACGGAACTGATCCTGGCCACGGACCCGAATCTGGAGGGCGAGGCCACGGCCACGTATCTTGCTCGCATGATCAAACCCATGGGCCTCAAGGTGACGCGCCTGGCCAGTGGACTGCCGGTCGGCGGTGACCTCGAGTACGCCGACGAGGTCACCCTGGGCCGTGCCTTCGAAGGAAGGCGGCTGCTGGATGTCTGAACGCACTCCCGCGGATGTTCGCGAGGTACCTCACGAGGAAGGTCGGCTTCTAGATGTCTGACCCCACGCTGCACGCGACCGCTCAAGACCCTGGTGACTTCGCGGTCCAGATCGCGGACCAGGTCGAGAGCTTCCTCGTCGCCGTCACCGAGGTGGCCAAGGGCGACGAGCCGGACTCGGCCGTCCCCTTCCTGCTCCTGGAGGTCTCTCAGCTGATGCTGGCGGGCGGCCGCCTGGGTGCCCACGAGGACATCGTCCCGGACGAGCGCTACGAGCCGGACCTGGGCCCGGAGCCGGACGTGGACGAACTCCGCGAACGCCTGGCCCGGCTCCTGGAGCCGATCGACGTCTACTCCGAGGTCTTCGACCCCTACGAGCCGCGCAAGGCCCGGGTCCCCGCCCGTATCTCCGACGACCTGGCCGACGTCATCACCGACCTCCGCCACGGCATGGCCCACTACCGCGCGGGCCGCACCACCGAGGCCCTCTGGTGGTGGCAGTTCTCGTACTTCTCCAACTGGGGCTCCACCGCCTCGGCCACCCTCCGCGCCCTCCAGTCGCTGGTGGCCCATGTCAGGCTGAACCAGCCCCTGGAGGAACTGAACGGCCTCGACACCGACCAGGACCTCAGCGAGGACGCCCTGGAGGAGGAAGCCGGTCAGGTCATGGCAGAGGAGATCGCGGGACCACTGGGACTGCGGACGGCCAAGTAGTCCCTGGTCCTGAGCCTGGGAGCTTGAGGCCTGGCTTCGAGTCAAGCCAACCCGGCCACCCCCTTCCCCAGCGTGGTCAACCCCCCGGTCAGGGCGAGCAGCAGGACGAGAAGGCGGGCTCGTTTCTCCGGTACGCGTTCGGCGAGTGTCCTGCCGATCAGGGCGCCCGCGGCGAGCGCCGCCGAGGCGAGTGCCCAGACGGGTGGGGACAGTCGCGGCACCCCGTTGGACGCCACGGAGACGGCGTTGACGATGACGCTGTAGAACTGGGCGTTGGGGACGAACTCCCGTACCGACCATCCCGCGTTGAGGGCGTAGAGGGACACCGGGGGCCCGCCCACACCCGCCGCCGAGTTCATGAATCCTCCGGCGCCGCCCGCGACGATCGCCCCTCCGCCGCCGCGCAGAGCGGCCACGCGGGCACCGCACATCACGAGCAGCACCGCCACGGTGACCAGCACGCCCATGCAGGCCAGCAGCGCGGGCTCGGACAACCGCCGGGCCACCCAGGTCCCGGCCGGCACGGTGCACACGGCCGCGACGCACAGCGGGACCATGGCCTTGAGCCGTACCCTCCGCCAGCCGTTGGCCAGGCCGACGACGCTGATGGCCCCTGCGGCGCAGTTGGCCAGGACGACACCTTCGGCGGGGCCGAGCACCAGCACGAGCGCGGGCACGGCGACGAGGGCGAAACCCATCCCGGTGAGCCACTGCACGCACCCACCGAGCAGTACGATCCCCGCCAGCAGTGCGGTCCCTGCCAAGCCCCCCGTCACGGCCGTCGCCCCCCGCCACTGCCATCGCCCGCGTCCGACACACGAGGCTCTCGTACCAGGCCAAGGGCGTCCAGGGAGGGCCGGGCGCTGAGTCCGAAACGCGACCGCACCATCACCGAGCGTGAATTGGAGCGGCCTTGTACACCCCCTGTACGTCCGCTGCACCGCCCCTAACCAGCGTGAAGCGAGGCTGGAGTCACTTCCACCGCACAGGACGCGGAGGGAGCAACTCACCACGCTGACACTGGAGTTGCGATGACCCGTAAGACCCGCATACGCGCCGCTCTCGTCACCGCTGCTGCCGTGGCCACCGCCGCCACGGTGACCGTCGGTGTCGGTATGGCCGACCAGAACGCCAAGGCCACGTCCGCCAAGCCCACCAAGGCGCAGGTCGCCGCCCTCTTCGACGGCTGGAACGCCGCCTTGCAGACCGGCGACGCGAAGAAGGTCGCGGACCTGTACGCGTCGGACGCCGTCCTCCTGCCCACCGTGTCCAACAAGGTGCGCAGCGACAGAGCCGGCATCGTCGACTACTTCCAGCACTTCCTGGAGAACAAGCCGGTCGGCAAGAAGGTGCAGACGATCGTCAACGTCCTCGACGGCAACTCCGCCATCGACGCCGGTGTGTACGAGTTCACGCTCACCGACCACGAGACCGGCGAGAAGCGCAAGGTCAAGGCCCGCTACACGTACGAGTACGAGAAGCGGGGCGGCGAGTGGCTGATCGTCAACCACCACTCGTCGGCGATGCCCGAGGGCTGATCGTGCCCGGGGGCCGAGCGTCAGTGCCCGCCCTGCGGCGCCGCCCGGAGGCTGATCGTCACGCACAGCCCGCCGCCGGGCGCGTCGCGCAGGGCCACGGTGCCGCCGTCGTCCGACACCAGTTGTCTGACGACGGCGAGCCCGAGGCCGGAGCCGGTGCGCCCCGTGAGCCCCTGACCGCGCCAGAAGCGGTCGAAGGCGCGGGACTTCTCGGCCTCCGACATGCCGGGCCCCATGTCCAGCACCGACAGCACCACCTGGTCGCCCTGGTGTCGCACCCTGACGGTGATCGTTCCGCCGTCGGGCGAGACCTCCAGGGCGTTGGAGAGCACGTTGTCCAGGACCTGGTCCAAATGACCGGGGCTGGCCAGCACGAACAGCCGGCCGTCGGCCTCCCCCCTGAGCGTGATGGTGACGCCACGCTCGTCGGCGGCCGGCCTCCACACCGAGAAGCGCTCTTCGAGGACCTCCCGGAGCGGGAGCGGCTCCGCGGCCGTCACCTTGGCCTCGGCGCGGGCCAGCACCAGCAGGTCGTTGACAAGGCGGCTCATCCGGACGACTTCCGCGGTGGCCTGCTCGACGTCCTCCTTGACGAACTCGTCGTCCACGCCGTCCGCGATGTTGTCCAGCGACAGCCGCAAGGCCGTGAGAGGAGTGCGGAGCTGATGGGACGCGTCCGCCACGAAGATGCGCTGCGCGGACATCAGCGTGTCGAGGCGTTCGGCGCCCTGGTTGAGCGTGCGCGCCAGGGTCTGGGTCTCCTTGGGGCCCGTCACAGGGGAACGGGCCGTCAGATCGCCGTCGCTGAACTTGCTCGCCATGTCGTTGAGCTCGCGCAGGGGGCGGGTCAGGCGGCGGGCCGCCCCGACGCCGATCACGGCGGCCACGGCCAGCACGAGCACCGCGAGGACCGCCCGGAAGCCCCAGATCGACCACAGCCGGCTGGTCATGTCCTCGGTCGAGTACACGATCCGTACGGCGCCGACGACCGGTCCCTCGTCGACCTTCCCGTCCGCCGCACGCTGGTGCGCGGGAACGGTGATCACCAGGTTCGGCCCCCAGATGAAGGGGGAGCCCCAGTCGGTCGTGGGCTTGCCTTTCTCCAGGGCCTTGGTCAGGGCGGCGTCCCGGTTCGGCGGCATCAGGGATGTCACACAGCCGTCGGTGGCGGTCAGCTGGACCTCCCCGGGCGTCTTCTTGCCGTACGCCCTGGCCATCTCCCGCAGGGCCTGGCACGAGGAGTCGTTGTCGGTGCCCAGCAGCAACGCCATGGTGTTGGCCTCGCGCTCGACGGACAGTTCGGTGTCACCCCGCAGCTGGTCGGTGAGCGTGAAGGCCACCGGCACGGTGAACAGGGCGACGGCGACGGCGACGAGCAGGACGTAGCTGCGGACGAGCTGACGGATCATGAGGTGTTGCCGCCGCTGTCGCCGTCACCCTCGCCGCCGACGCCATCACCCTTGCCGCCGACGCCGTCACCCTCGCCGCCGTTCTCGATGACGACGAGCCGGAAGCCGACCCCGCGTACCGCCTCGATGGCGATCACGTCGGCCAACTTCCGCCGCAGCGCCGCCACATGGACGTCCAGCGTCTTCGTCGGCCCGAACCAGTTCGCGTCCCAGACCGCTTCCATGATCTGCTCGCGCGACATCAGCGCGCCCGGCTCCTCGGTGAGGAAGGAGAGGAGGTCGTACTCCTTGGGGGTGAGAGCCACCTCTTCACCGTCCAGGCGTACGCGGGCCGCCTTGCGGTCGATGGTCAGGCGGGGCCCGTAGCGGTCGGGGCCGCCGCCGGTGCCCGACGGTGCCGCCGCCGCATCCGTACGCGGCTGCACGCGCCGCATCACGGCCCGTATCCGTGCGATGACCTCACGCACGCCGAACGGCTTCGAGACGTAGTCGTCGGCGCCGAGCTCCAGGCCCACCACCCGGTCCGTCTCGTCGCTGCGCGCGCTGATCACGATGATCGGTACGTTGCCGCGCTCGCGCAGTGCCTTGCAGACGTCGAGGCCGTCGGTGTCGGGCAGTCCGAGGTCGAGGAGTACGACGTCGTACGCGTCCTCGTGCGCCAGCGCCGCCCCACCCGTGGTGACCCATGCCACCTCGAAGCTGTATCGCATCAGGCCACGCCGGAGCGACTGGGCGACCGGCTCGTCGTCTTCCACCAGGAGTACGCGCACAGGCGGAACCCTAGTACTTGAAGATTGTCGCTTCGGAGGGCCGGGTGTGACTCGGCGCACTTTGCGAGTGGGCCGTTGCTCAGAGGGCATGTGCGCTCCTGGAGCGGCCGGACGCACCGGGCCGGAAGGAGGCTCGGTGAAGGGCCGGAGGATCAAGAGGATCGAGTCGTGAGCGGGACATCTCACGATGCGATATGACTCGGGTGGAATTCGGCCGCTCGTTAGACTGAGCCGACCGCAGTTGTGCGGTACGAGACGGATTGAGCGAGGAGCGCTTTCGTGGGCCTTGTCGTGCAGAAGTACGGAGGCTCCTCCGTAGCCGATGCCGAGGGCATCAAGCGTGTCGCCAAGCGCATCGTCGACGCCAAGAAGAACGGCCACCAGGTGGTCGTCGTGGTGTCGGCGATGGGTGACACGACGGATGAGTTGATCGATCTCGCCGAGCAGGTATCCCCGATCCCTGCCGGGCGTGAGTTCGACATGCTGCTGACCGCCGGAGAGCGGATCTCCATGGCGCTGCTGGCGATGGCGATCAAAAACCTGGGCCACGAGGCCCAGAGCTTCACCGGCAGCCAGGCAGGCGTGATCACCGACTCGGTGCACAACAAAGCGCGGATCATCGATGTCACGCCGGGCCGGATCCGGACATCGGTCGACGAGGGCAACATCGCCATCGTCGCCGGCTTCCAGGGCGTCAGCCAGGACAAGAAGGACATCACCACCCTGGGGCGCGGCGGTTCCGACACCACGGCGGTCGCGCTGGCCGCGGCCCTCGACGCCGACGTCTGCGAGATCTACACGGACGTCGACGGTGTCTTCACCGCCGACCCCCGCGTGGTGAAGAAGGCCCGGAAGATCGACTGGATCTCCTTCGAGGACATGCTGGAGCTCGCCAGCTCCGGCTCCAAGGTGCTGCTCCACCGCTGTGTGGAGTACGCCCGCCGCTACAACATCCCGATCCATGTGCGCTCGTCCTTCTCGGGACTGCAGGGCACCTGGGTCAGCAACGAGCCGATTCAGCAAGGGGACCAGAAGGTGGAGCAGGCCATCATCTCCGGTGTCGCTCACGACACCTCCGAGGCCAAGATCACGGTCGTCGGCGTCCCGGACAAGCCGGGCGAAGCCGCCGTCATCTTCCGCGCCATCGCCAATGCCGAGATCAACATCGACATGGTCGTGCAGAACGTGTCCGCCGCCTCCACCGGTCTGACGGACATCTCGTTCACACTCCCGAAGACCGAGGGCCGCAAGGCCATCGACGCGCTGGAGAAGGCGAAGACGGCGATCGGCTTCGAGTCGCTGCGCTACGACGACCAGATCGGCAAGATCTCGCTGGTCGGCGCGGGCATGAAGACCAACCCCGGCGTCACGGCGGGCTTCTTCGAGGCGCTGTCCGACGCGGGCGTGAACATCGAGCTGATCTCGACCTCCGAGATCCGCATCTCGGTGGTCACCCGCGCCGACGACGTCAACGAAGCCGTCCGCGCCGTGCACAGCGCCTTCGGGCTCGACTCCGACAGCGACGAGGCCGTTGTCTACGGAGGCACCGGGCGATGACCGGACGACCGACGCTCGCGGTCGTGGGAGCGACCGGAGCCGTCGGCACGGTCATGCTCCAGATCCTGTCCCAGCGCGCGGACATCTGGGGCGAGATCCGCCTGATCGCCTCGCCGCGCTCGGCCGGCCGCAAGCTGGCCCTGCGCGGCGAGGAGGTCGAGGTCGTGCCCCTGACCGAGGCCGCCTTCGACGGAGTGGACGTCGCCATGTTCGACGTACCGGACGAAGTGGCCGAGCGGTGGGCACCGATCGCCGCGTCCAAGGGCGTGGTCGTGATCGACAACTCCGGAGTCTTCCGGATGGACCCCGAGGTGCCGCTGGTGGTGCCGGAGGTCAATCCGCACACCGCCCGCGTCCGGCCGCGCGGCATCGTCTCCAACCCCAACTGCACGACCCTCTCGATGATCGTGGCGCTGGGCGCGCTGCACGCCGAGTTCGGGCTGCGCGAGCTCGTGGTGTCCTCGTACCAGGCGGTGAGCGGGGCCGGGCGCCGAGGCGTGGAGACCTTGCGGCAGCAGCTGTCGCTGGTCGCGGGTACGGAACTGGGGACCACCCCCGGTGACGTACGCCGGGCCGTGGGGGACAACACCGGGCCGTTCCCGGAGCCGGTGGCGCTCAACGTGGTGCCGTGGGCCGGGACTCCGCGGGAGGACGGCTGGTCCTCGGAGGAGATGAAGGTGCGGGACGAGTCCCGCAAGATCCTCGGACTGCCGGACCTGCGGGTCGCCGTCACCTGCGTCCGTGTGCCCGTCGTCACCACGCACTCGCTGACCGTCCATGCCCGCTTCGAACGTGAGGTCACCGTCGACCGGGCCCGCGAGATCCTCGCCACGGCGCCCGGGGTCGTGCTCGTCGACGATCCGGCCGCGGGGGAGTTCCCGACGCCGGTCGACGTGGTGGGTACGGATCCCACCTGGGTCGGGCGCGTACGGCGGGCGCTCGACGATCCGACGGCGCTCGAACTCTTCGTGTGCGGGGACAACCTGCGCAAGGGTGCCGCCCTGAACACGGCGCAGATCGCGGAGTTGGTGGCGGAGGAGTTCGCGTAGCCGGTGGGTGTGAAACCGGTCCTTTCTGAGGCGATGTGGGCCGGAAGGGGGAAATCTTCTGGCCCCGATCTGAATCGTTTGTAGGATCTGTGTGAGTTCTGTGATCCGATCGCTGGTCCGGACCACTTGAATCGACGCCTCTGACGTTCGACGATTTTGCTCCCCGTTCTCCGCAACCGTGCGGAGGGCGGGGAGCGTCTTTGCGGACGCCCTTCAGGGGCGTTCGGACGCCACGGCGGCATGGGGCATAAGGGATGAGCTGGTACGCATGACGGCATTTGACGCACTGTCAGGCACGCGGTCGCGCGCGCTGTCTGATGCAGGCGTGCGGTCTGACGCAAAAGTGATGCCTGTCGCGTACAACCCTGATGGGGGGATACATGTCCAACAGGCGTGGCAGAGGTACTCGAATTCACGGCGACGCGCGGCACAGCCCTGCGTCCGCCCCGCCGACCCCGCATGCCCGGCGCGTCCGGCGGCATGCCGGTGATCGCGCCCATGCCCGCAGCGCGGCCCGCCCGCATACCGAATCAGCGCGAGGGCGCTGACGACATCATGGCCGCGGGAACCACCGTCGACCATCTCACCGAGACCTATCGCGCCCACTACCGCTCGCTCCTGGGCCTCGCGGCACTCCTCCTCGACGACACCGCCTCCTGCGAGGACGTCGTGCAGGAGGCCTTCATCCGGGTGCACTCGGCGCGCAAGCGCGTGCGCGACCCGGAGAAGACGCTGGCGTATCTGCGCCAGACCGTCGTCAATCTCTCGCGGTCGGCCCTCCGGCGCCGCATCCTCGGTCTGAAGCTCCTCACGAAGCCGATGCCCGACATGGCGAGCGCGGAGGAGGGCGCGTACGACCAGCTGGAGCGCGACGCCCTGATCCAAGCCATGAAGGGGCTCCAGCGCCGCCAGCGCGAGGTCCTCGTCCTGCGCTACTTCGCGGACATGACCGAGGCCCAGGTCGCCGAGACGCTCGGCATATCGCTGGGCTCGGTGAAGGCCTACGGCTCGCGCGGCATCGCGGCCCTGCGCGTCGCCATGGGGGCGCCGGCATGAGCGGGCACGAGCGCGATGAGAATGAGTACGAGCGCGACCACACGCGCGACGAGCGCGACCATGAGCACGAGCACGACCATGAGCACGAGCACGACTACGCGCATGACCAGCACGCTGGGAACGGAACTGTGAACCACGGCCCCCCGCACAATCCGGGACCGGAGAAGTCGGAGAACGCAGGCCTGGAGGGCCTCGGGCTCGAGTCCGACGAGCTGGCGCTGCGCAGGCTGCTGCACCAGTCCGTGCAGGAGATCGAGCCCGCCGACGGCACGCTGGAGCATCTGCGGCGCGCCGTGCCGGCCCGTCGGGCGCGCAAGCGCCAGGCCGTCGTCGGCATGGCGGCCGCCGCGCTCTTCATCGGTACGGCGATTCCGGCCCTCGTGCACGTCTCGAACTCCTCCGGATCCGACGCCGACCCCTCCATCGCGGGCAACAGCACGCAGACCCAGGGCTCGACCCAGGGCAAGGGCGGTGGCGGCGGGCAGACCAGCTCCGGCAACACGTCGGACAAGTCCAAGGAGAAGGACAAGGACGAAGAGAAAGAGACACCGGGCAAGGGCAAGGGAGCGAGCAGCGGGGCCACCGGCGGCGTGCAGCCGACGCCCTCGGCCGCGAACACGCCCGCCTGTACGGCCGCGCAGCTGAGCAACGCGGCGACCGTCGGCTCGTCGGACGCCGGTGGCGCCGTCTACGGCACGTTCCGGATCTCCAACGTCTCCGGCGTCAGCTGCACGGTCACCAGCGCGGGCTCGGTGACCGCGGCCCCGCAGGGCGCGGCGGACGCGTCCAAGATCCAGGTGGTCCAGCACGCCGCGGGCGACGCGGCGACCGGACTGCCCGACCCGTCGACGGAACTCGCCTCGCTGGTCCTCCAGCCGGGGACGGCGTACCAGGTGCAGTTCGCCTGGGTGCCGTCGGAGACCTGTCCGACCACCCCGGACGACCCCTCGTCGCCCGAGCCGACGCCCACCGACGCGACCACCGGCGGTGACAGCGGCGGTACGTCCTCGGAGGGCACCAGCGGCACGGCCCCGCAGCTCGCGACCGAAGGTGGCGTTCAGGACGGCAGCGTCGTGGTGTCGAACACGGCGGAGGGCGGCGGACCGACGGCTTCGGCGAACGTGTCCAACGCCTGTGCGGGGACCGTGTACAAGACCGGGGTGCTGGCTGGTCAGTGACCGGCGGCGGCGGGCTCGTCGGCGGGTTCGTCGGCCGGCTCCTCGCTGGGTTCGCCGGCCGGCTCCTCGGCAAGGCCGAGTTCCGTGTCCCGGGCGAACTCCACCTCCCGGCGCAGCAGCCGGAACCACATGAAGACCACGAAGCCCGCGAAGACGAACCACTCGCCGGTGTAGCCGAGGTTCTGGAACGCCTTCAGATCCAGGCCCGTGTCCTGCGGAGCCGTAGCGGGCACCGCCTTCATCCCCGAGTCGGCCTTGGCGAGCGTGACCCAGGCGTCGTACACGTCGTACGGCACGAGGTTCACCAGCGACGCCGCGCTGATCGCGCCCGTCTGGCCGGCCGGGAGACCGCCGGCCGCGCTCACGCCGTTCGAACCGGGGCTCTCGGACGCCTGCAGCGCGCCCGTCACGGTGACCTCGCCGGCCGGAGCGGCCGGAGCCTTCGCGGGGTCGGCGTCACCGGGCAGCCAGCCGCGGACCACGGGCAGGGCCTTGCCCCCGTCGGTACGCAGCATCGTCATGACGTAGTAGCCGCGCTTGCCGTCCAGCTCCCGGTCCGGCACGAGCAACTGCTTCCCGTAGCGGCCCGTCGCCGTGGTCTGCTTGCCCGACGTCTTCTTGTCGACGGGCAGCAGCTCGGCGAGGGGCCGGGCCGCTTCCCGTTTGTTCGACGACACCTGCTCGTTCGCCGCGCGGTGATCCTCGACGCGGTCCTCGAACCGCCCCAACTGCCATGACCCCATGAAGACGCAGAAGGGGATGGCCAGCAGTACGAAGACGTTGATCCCCCACCAGCGGGGCGTCAGCAGGAACCGGTACACAACCCCCACGGTACGGGGCCGTTGCCGGGTGCTTGGCCGAGGGGTGCCCTGGGCGCTGTCACTTCCCGAGGTGTCTGGCCGCGAAGTCCAGCTCCAGCCGGACCTGCTTGATCCGCTCGTCCACGACCAGTGACCCGTGCCCCGCGTCATAGCGGTACACCTCGTGGACGGCGCCGCGGGCGGCGAGCCGGGTCACATAGTTCTCGACCTGGCGGATGGGGCAGCGGGGGTCGTTGACACCGGCGGAGATGTGGACGGGGACCTTGACCGCGTCGACGTACGTCAGCGGGGACGACGCCTCGAAGCGCTCCGGGACCTCCTCCGGTGTGCCCCCGAGGAGCGTGCGGTCCATCGCCTTCAGGGCCTCCATCTCGTCGTGGTACGCCGTGACGTAGTCCGCGACCGGGACCGCCGCGATGCCGAGGGACCACAGGTCCGGCTGAGTGCCGAGGCCGAGGAGGGTGAGGTATCCGCCCCAGGAGCCGCCGGTGAGGATCAGCCGGTCGGGGTCGGCGCCACCGGAGGTCACCGCCCATTCCCGGACGGCCGCGATGTCCTCCAGCTCGATCAGGCCGACGCGGTGCTTGAGCGCGTCCGTCCACTCCCGCCCGTATCCGGTCGAGCCGCGGTAGTTGATCCGGATCACCATGTACCCGTGGTCCACCCACGCGGCCGGGCCCGCCGCGAAGGAGTCGCTGTCGTGCCAGGTCGGGCCGCCGTGGATGTCGAAGACGGTGGGGAAGGGACCCTCTCCCTCCGGCCGCTGGACGAGGGCGTGGATGGAGCCACCCGGACCCGTCACCCACACATCCTCGACGGACACCGACCCGGGGGACTTCATACCGGGCGGCTCGAGGACGACCTGGCCCGAGGTCGAGCGGATCACCGGAGGCAGGGCCGCCGACGACCACAGGTACTCCACGGTGCCGTCCGGGCGGGCCGTCGCCCCCGACACCGTGCCCTTCGGAGTCCGGATCCGCTCCAGCCGGCGGGACGTGAGGTCGTACCGCCACAGCTCGCTGCGCGCCTCGTAGCTGTGCGCGACGAGCAGCGCGGAGCCGTCCGGATACCACTCGGCGCTGAGATCGCCTTCCAGTTCCTCGGTCAGCGCCAGGTCCGTCTCCTCGCCGGACGCCACGTCCCACACCATCGGCTCCCAGCGCCCGCGCCGCTGGTGCCCGACGAGCAGGCGCGTGTCACCGTCGACCGGGGCGAAGCCCAGCACCTCCAGGCCCAGCTCGACCGTGCCCCCCTTGGTGTCGTCCAGCTCGGCCACCGCCGAACCGTCCATCCGCAGCACCCGCAGCGCCGAATGCATCGCGTCGCCGTGCTCGGTGTGCTCGATCGCGATCAGCGACCCGTCGTGCGAGAGATCGCCGACGCCGGCCGACTCCCGGTGCCGGTAGATCTCCACGGGATCCTCACCGGTCCGGGTGACGAAGACCGTCGTACCGTCCTCGTCGGTCGACCGTCCGACGATCGCCGTACGCCCGTCTCGGGCGAGCGCGAGCCCGGCGGGATAGGAGGGGGCGAGACCGGGAGCCGCGGCCTCGTCGGGGCCGGCCGAGGCGTCGCCCGCCGCGAAGGGCTGGCGCCTCCAGATCCCGAACTCGTCGCCGTCCTTGTCGTCGAACCACCAGACCCACTCGCCGTCGGGTGACAGCACCCCGTCAGTCGTGCCGTTGGGCCGGTCCGTGACCTGCCGCTGAGCGCCCGTCGCGCGATCCCATGCGTACAACTCGTACGTCCCCGTCGCGTTGGACACGAAGAGGGAGCGGTGCGGTGCGTCCTCCGCCCAGTCGGGCAGGGACACTCTTGGCGCCCGAAAGCGCTTCTCCCAGTCCGGCATGGTCTCGTCGTGCGGATGCGGGGGAGTGCTGTCGTGTGGGGTGGTCACGTCGTCCGGGATGGCCCCGTTGCTCACAGTCATGGCCCCATACTGCATGCCCGGGACGACAACGTGCCGACGAGGTCCCCAGCCTGTGGATAACTTCTCCGCACGGCTCCCGGGCGCCGCCGTCCATCGCCGTCCGTCGGCAACCGGGTTTGCGTCTCCGCAGGTCAGATCCGGTTGTCAGTGGCGGACGGCATCATCGCGATATGACTTCACTGACCGATCCGACGGCAGCGAACAACCCGCGATCATCAGAAGCGGATAAAACGCATCGAACAGTCGAACTGCGCGAGACGGTCGAGCGGTACTGGGCCGCGGCCGAGGCCCGTGACTGGGCGGCCTTCGCGGACACGCTCGCGGAGGACGTCGTCTACACCCTGTCCCAGACGCGTGAGCGCATCCGCGGGCGGGAGAGGTACGTCCAGTTCAACCGGGAGTATCCCGGCGACTGGCACCTGCGGACCGAGCGCATAGTCGCCGAGCCCGGGCAGGTGGTCACCTGGATCCACGTCACGGTGGGCCTGGAGGAGATGTACGGCATCTCGTTCTTCACGGGAGACGGCGAGGGCCGCATCCTGTCGGTCACGGACTTCTGGCCCGAGCCGTACGAACCTCCGGCGGGGCGGGAGCACTTGGTGGAGCGTTACTGACGCTCGAACCCGTCCCCGACCTCTCTACGTGCCCGTACGCTCCCGGCGCCGGCGTCCCAGCAGCTCCGCCAGGCCGCGGCGGGTGGCGGCCAGGACCACCCGGTCGCCGGGGCCCAGTACCCGGCTGGGAGGCAGGTCCCACACCAGGCCAGGCGGCCGCTCGGGAGCGTCCGGGTCGGGTTCGGTGCTGAGGTCGGACCGGCGTTCACCGGGGACTGTCGTGTCCAGCGCGACGACCCGCCACGCACCCGCGCGGAACGCTTCGGCGACCGTACGGCCGTCCAGGTGCGGATGCCCGGCGACGTCCAGGGCCGCGAAGAGCAGCACGCGGCGTTCGACGGGGATCGCGCCCAGGATCTGCCGGCCCATCATCGCTCCGGCGAAGGCGGGCGCGGCCAGGTGCGAGACGCTGCGGCTGCGGGTGAGCGCGTAGGGGTGGGCCGCGCGCAGGGTGCGGTAGACGGCGGTGGCGAAGTCGTCGTCGTACAGCCGCAGGACGACGCGTAGATCGGGGCGTACCGTCCGGGCGTACAGCGAGGCTTCGAGGTTGGTGGTGTCCGCGCTGGTCAGGGCGAGCAGTGCGTGCGCCCGGTGGATCTTGGCGGCTTCCAGGACGCCCTCCTGCGTCACGTCGCCGAGAATGACGGGCACGCGCAGCCGCCGCGCGGTCGCGAGTCCGCGTGCCTCGGGGTCGGCCTCGACGCACACGACCGGGGTGCCGAGTTCGCGCAGGCGGGTCAGGACTCGCGTACCGATCTTGCCGAGTCCGAGCAGGACGACGTGGCCGGAGAGCCCGCGGGGCGGCCGGCGCAGCGCGGATCCGTTGCGGAAGGTGCCGAGAGCTTCGAGGACGGCGGCGAGCAGCACGGGCAGGAGCAGCAACCCGACGAGACCGGAGAGGAGTTGCAGGATCTGACGGCCGAGCGGGTCATGGAGCGCGGGATCGTTGATCGCGAAGAGATCGAGCAGGGTCAGATAGGTGGCGTGCAGCGGATGGTCGCCCGTCGTGATCATCGAGGCGACCGCGAGTGCGACCACGCAGCCCACCAGGCCCGCGAACGACCAGCGCAGGCGGCGGGAGAACAGGGTGCCGAAGGGCACGGCGGGCAGGACGCCGCCGCCCGTGGGGAGGGTGGGGCCGGAATACGACACCGTTTCCAGGACGACGCTGCCGCGACCGGTCGCGTCGGCCACGGAGAGTTCGTCGGGCAGGAGTTGAGGCCCGTGCTCGCCGCTGCTCTCGGAACCGTCCGCGCCCGCCGGGTCGTTGGCCGTCGCCGAGAGCAGGGCCAGGGTGCACAGGCCCGGGCCGGTGGCCTGGCCGGGGCTCTGGGGCGGCCGTTCCACGGCTCGCAGCATCAGCCCTTCCGTCTGCACGACCTTGGTGGTCCCCGCCACCGCGGTCGCGGCCAGTGCGGGCGCGGCGGTGTCGGCATCGGAGAGAACGGTGGTGGAGGCGTCGAACAGACCGGACGACCGGGACTCGTCGGATGCGTCCCCGGACCCGGACCCGGATCCCGACCCTGCGCCCGCCCCGGACCCTGTGCCCGCCCCGGCCCCAGTTCCGGCCATGGCCAGGGCCGAAGCCTGGTCCAGCAGGGACTCCAGGTGCTGGCCCAGGCGGCGGTTGTAGAGCCGGATGACAAGGCGCAGCCGGGGGTTGAGACGGCGTGCGGTCAGCGCGGCGCGGATGTTGGTCTCATCGTCGTCGTACACGAGTGCCAGCGCGGCTGCCCGCTCGACATCCGCTTCGGCGAGCACGGCCTCGGTCAGTTCGGCGGCCTCCAACACCCGTTCGGGCCGCGGTTCTTCACCGTCGGCCCGCCCCGACGAGGCGTCGCCACCCCCGCTGTTGCTGTTGCCGTTGTTGCTGCCGGCCGCCCAGGTCACCGCTGCCGACACCCGGTCGAGCAGCGCCGACGCCCGGGCCCGGCCGACGACCGGCGGCCGCACGGTCCGCTCGTCGGACGGCACGACCAGCGTCACCTGCTCCCCGTACACCCCGCGCAACTCGGCCGACAATCGGTGTGCCAAGGCATCGTCCCCGCACACCACCATGTGCGCGGCCCCGTCACTGGACGCACTCTGATACGGAAGGCTCACCACACCGGCAAAGACTGCCTCACCAGCACGGGTGGTTCCAAAGCCGCGCGCGGCGATTCACAGTCGGACGACGACAAGGGCGATGTCGTCGTCCGGGCCGGGCGGGTCCGTGGGGGACAGGTCGGCCAGGAGGGCGTCGGCGAGGTCCTCCGGATCGCGTGCGTGATGGTCCCTCAGGCTGGTGGCGAGGCGGCCCAGTCCGGTGTCGATGTCCTCGTCGCGGCGCTCGATCAGACCGTCGGTGTAGAGGACGAGTACGGACCCCGGCGTGTACCGCACCGTCGCCTGCGACCGGGGAATCGCCTCGTCCGAGGCGCCCAGGGGCGGGTCGCCGACCGCGTCCAGAACGGCGACGTGCCCATCGGGGTGCGCGAGCAGCGGGGGCGGGTGGCCGGCGCGGCTGTAGGTGATGGTGTGCGCGGCACGGTCGACGAGGGTCTGGACTGCGGTGGTGGCGAGCGCGCCGGGCATCGTGCGCGCGCTGCGGGCGAGGGTTTGGAGCGCGGCGTCGGGCTGCTGGGTGGCGTGAATGGCGGCGCTGAGGGCGCTGCGCAGCTGGCCCATGATGCTGGCGGCCTCCAGACCGTGGCCGACGACGTCGCCCACCGTGATGGCCAGCCGGTTCTCGTCGAGGTCGATCAGGTCGTACCAGTCGCCGCATACGTGCAGGAAGCTGGCCGCGGGGCGGTAACGCACCGCCGCGTAGGCGCGGTGCACCGACGGGGCGCTGGGCAGCATGGCGCGCTGGAGCGTGATGGCGATGTCGTGGGCGCGGGCGTGCGCCTCGCGCAACTGCTGGTTGACCTCCTGGAGTTCCTGGGAGCGGGTGAGGAGATCGGCTGCCATGGCGTCCTCGCGGCTGAGCGGGACCCCCGGTGTCGCGCTGAAGGCCAGGCGTGCGCGGACGAGGGCGGTGACCTCCTGGACCCGGTGGATGATCAGCACCACCCGGCCGTCCCCGCCGACCACGGGGATGTTGATCGGGCTCCAGTACCGCTCCTCGAAAACGCCCGGGCGGCCGGGCGCCTCGACGTCGTACTTCTGCACGGCCATGGTGTCCCGCTCGCCCGTGGCCAGGACCCGCTCCAGCGAGGCGCGCAGGGCCTGGGTGCCGGTGGCCTGCGGGTCGGCGGGGTTGTCGGGGAAGACATCGAAGACGAGCCTGCCCAGCAGCTCGGCCCGGCTGCGCCCGGAGATCTTCTGGTAGGCCCGGTTCGCCTCGAGCATCACCAGGTCGCGGTCGAGGAGCAGCACCGGGGTGGGCAGCGCCTGGAACACGGACTCGAAGTCGATGCCCGGGTGCGGGTGCGGCGGCCCATCAGGCCCTTCACGGTCACTCACCCCGGGATGCCTACCCCGGGGCACCGCCGCGGTGCGACCGCGCCACCCGATTGCTCCCGTCACCGCCCTCGGGCAGACCGCACTCCTACCGCACTCCTCCATCGCCACAAGATTCAGCCAAGGCGCGGCAAATATTCAGGAGATTGCAGGACGTTTTGACTCACCTTTGAGCCCGTGAACACCTGTTTTTAGCCAACGGCTCCTTAGGGTCTGCTCGGGCTCGGTGATCACCGGCCCCGCCTGCCCAGCTCCTGGACGCACGGATGACCCGGACATACGAAGTTCCCGGACGTACGAGGTTCCCGGACCTCGGTGCGGCGTACTGAGCGACTCTCTCAAGGACACCGATGCGTCTCCCGTCCCCTGCCGTCAAGGTGCTCGCCGCCGCGGCACTCCCGCTGGCCCTGGCCGCCTGCTCTTCGGGCTCCTCCGGTTCTTCCGACTCCTCCGGCGGCTCGTCCGCGACCGCCAAGTCGTCCAAGCCGTCCAAGCCCAAGGACCCCAACGCGGGTCTGTTGACGGGTACGCAGCTGAAGAAGGCCCTGGCGCCCGCGTCGTACTTCGCGTCCGGATTCGCCGCCGACCCGAGCGGCACCCGGGACACGGGCGACACGTACCAGGCGCCGGCCACCAAGAGCGCCGCCAAGCCGCACTGCGCCGATCTCGGTGCCACGGCCTGGATCGGCCTCACCGGCGTCGAGGGGGTGTCGTTCGCGCAGACCTCCTACGCGAACAAGGCCACATCCGCCGAACTCGACCAGGAGATCGATGTCTACCGGGGCACGACCTCGCAGGACGTGATGAAGGACCTGACGAAGGTCGTGGCCGCGTGCCCGACCTTCACGGACGCCGACACCCAAAGCAAGGTGACGGTCACCGGAACGTCCACGGCCGGGCTCGGGGACGACGCCTACACCATCACGCTCACCGACAGTGCCTGGGAGAACGGCACCACCCTGATCGCCGCCCGCGTGGGCACGGCCGTCGTCAGCGTGCTGTCCACGGACGGCAGTGACAACGGCGCCGCGAGTGCGAAGAAGCTGACGGAAAAGGTCGTGGCGTCGCTGAAGGGGAAGAGCGACACGGCGAACCAGGGCTGATCGCCGCCACCACCGCCAACGCCACCAACCGCGGCGGCCGAGTTCACCGACAACGCGACGTCCACACCTCGCGCGCGAGCCATCACCACCGACTGGAGTTCTCCATGGCCCTCAACGCCCGCCGCACCAGGCAACTTCTGGAAACCGCGGCCCCCTTGCTCCGCCCCGAGGAGCAGGTCGAGTTCTCGACCCTGGCCGCCATCGGCTCGGTCTCCGCGGGCAAGCGGGCCCTCACGGCCGCCGTGGCCGGCGTCCTGAGCGCCGGAACGGTCATCGCCACGGTCACGCCCCGCCCGATGTACATAGTTCTGACCGACCGGCGCCTGCTGTTCTTCGACGGCAACCGCGGAGGCAGACCGGGCGATCTCGTACTGGACGTGCCACGCCCGTACGTCTCCGCGACCGCGCCCAAGAAGGCCTTTCTCGGCCTGCAGTACGTCACCCACCTCTCGGTGGCGGGCGAGGAGCAGCAACTCAAGCTCACGTTCCCGGTCCAGCACCGCGCCGATGGGCCGCGCTTCACGTCGAACCTGCCGTTGACGGACTAGGAAGGGAGGCTTTCGAACTGGCCGGCGAAGTCCTGCGGGCAAGCCGGCCGGCTCCCACTGCGCGTCGTGCACTCGTTCGCATCCGCGTAGGTGTCACGATCCGGAACCGATGACGGACCGGACATGACATGCCCTCGCCGAAGTACGATGCGGACGCCTAAACTCCACCTCTCCGTGTCCGGAAAGGTGGCCTGTGTATGTGTTTGACATATGCCCCTGGTCGCCGCATCGCAGGGGAGTAATGCATGATCACCCTGACCGTCCCAGTAATGATCATCTTCGGGGTCTTTCTGATCGCGATGGTCATGATCGGGGTCGTGACGCATGGGGAGACGACCACCTTCGAGGACTTCACCGTCGGCGGCCGCAGGCTCACCGCCCCGGTGGCCGCCCTGTCCGCCGGAGCAAGCGACATGTCGGGTTGGCTGTTCCTGGGGTTGCCCGGCGCCGTGTACATGACCGGCGTCGGCGCCACCTGGATCGCCGTCGGCCTGATCATCGGCACTTATCTCAACTGGCGCCTCGTCGCACCTCGCTTGCGTACGTATACCGAGCTGGCCGGTAACGCCGTGACCCTGTCGGCGTATTTCGAGGAACGTTTCGAGGACAGGACCCGGGTGCTCCGGATCCTCTCGGCCCTTGTCACGGTCGTGTTCTTCACTGTGTACGTGGCCAGCGGCCTGGTCGCCGGCGGTCTCCTGTTCAACGAGATCTTCGGTGCCGACTTCGAGTCCGGACTCACCGTTTTCGCCGTAGTGATCGTCGTCTACACCATCCTCGGCGGCTTCCGGGCCGTGAGCCTCACGCACTCCATACAGGGCACGCTGATGGCCCTCGCGGCAGTCGCCCTCCCTGCGATTGCTCTCTGGCACATCGGCGGCTTCGACGCGCTGCAGGACGGGCTCACCGACAAGACTCCGGCACTGCTCGACCTGGGAGCCGAGGCGTCCTTCGCCGACAACGCGTGGACGGCGGGCCAGCCGCTCAGTGCCGTCGCGATGATCTCGCTCTTGGCCTGGGGGCTCGGCTACTTCGGTCAGCCCCACATCCTGACCCGCTTCATGGGTATCCGCAGCACACGGGACATACCGCGGGCCCGCTTTCTGGGGGTGGCCTGGGTGATCGTCGTACTGTCGGGTGCCTCGCTCATCGGACTCGCCGGGATCGCCGCGCTCGACGAGCCGCTGGAGAACCCGGAAACGGTGTTCATCGAACTCTCCACACAGCTGGTCAATCCCTGGATCGCGGGAATCCTGCTGGTGGCCGTGCTGGCCGCGATCAAGTCCACGGTGGACAGCCAGCTGCTGGTCACGGCCACGTCCCTCGCCGAGGACTTCTACCGGGCGTTCCTCAACCGGCGGGCCTCCGACACGTCGCTGCTGCTGGTCGGACGTCTGAGCGTGGTGGCCGTGGGCCTGGTCGCCTATGTGATCGCGCTGAGCGGCGGCGCCGTGCTCGACATCGTCGCGTACGCCTGGGCGGGATTCGGCGCGGCCTTCGGCCCGGTGATCATCCTGTCGCTGTTCTGGCCGCGGATGACGGCGATCGGGGCGATGGCCGGCATGGTGACCGGTGCGCTCACCGTGCTCCTGTGGGACGACATCGACCCGCTCCTCGGGCCGCTGGAGACGGGCGTCTACGAGATGGTGCCCGGTGTACTCGTCGCCACAGCGGCGGCACTGATCTTCGGCAAGTACGTCGGACGTCCCCCGGCGCGCACCTGGTCCGGCCCCATGGAGCACGCCATGGCGGCACACCGCACGAAGGAGCACGCCGCCACGGACCAGGGCGCGACGGCGTACGGAACGGCGGCGTACGGCGCAACGGGGCACGGCACCACAGGGCACGGTGCAACGAACTACGGCGCACCGGGCTACGGAGCAACGGATCCCGGCACAACGGGCTACGGCACTTCCCAGGGAGCACCGCAGGGGCAGAACTGGTGGCGCTCGTAACCGCCGTCACCACGACTACGACTGACGCAACGACTCAGACCTGTTCCGTCCGCGCGGCACGGCGGGCGGGGCAACGGCTACAGATGATTCGGGCCCGGGTGGCGTCGGGTGGCGTCGATAGACCGGACTATGCGTCCCGTTGCTGAGGTGGGAGCAAGAGGTCGCGTTCGGGGTGCCGTTGGCCTGTGACGTTTCCTTGGATGCCGAGGTCCTGGCGGGCGGCTTCGTGGAAGGCGTTGATCAGGCGGAACGCGGTGCGGTTCCGTGTGCGCCACTCCTCCAGGGTGCCGCTGATCTTGCCCGTGGCCTGCCACTCGATCTCGGCGAGCACCGCGTTCAGCTCGTGTCCCGCTTCGATGGCGTCATCGCCGCCGAGCAGCATGACCCGTTCGAAGGTGCTTCCCCCCAGGCGGCCGGCTTCCGACAGGTCCTCGCGAAGCTCCTGCTCGGGCTTCTGGCTCTCGTGCAAGCCCTCCCGGAGCTCGTAGAGCGGCTTGGACCTGGCGATCTTCGACTTCGCCGCTTCGACGTAGTCCCCGTACGCGTCGATCTTCTTGTCGTCCCACCGCGTCAGGAGCTGATACCGGTTCCGGCTCCGCTCCATCAGATAGTTGGTCAGATGCGTGGTCAGTGCGCCAAGCAGCACGGCAGCAACGGTCACAAGCTGCTCGCCGGTCCCCAACTCGCCCCCCAGTCAGACTTCTCAAGATGACTGGACGATCTTACGAGTGCGGCGCGACCAGGGGCAGACGGACACCGAAACAGCGTGTGGGAGCCGTGCCCAGGAGTCACCGGAGGCCGGGGGCGGCCTGTCGCCGCAGGAACGTTCGCAGCTCCGGGGACTCCCAAGAAGCCCGACCGTCCGGCACTCAGGCCGTGTCGTCCGTAGCGGGGGCGTGGCGGGCCGGGTCGAGTTCGTTGACCAGGCTGCGTAGGAGGGGGCCGTACTCGGGGTGGGCGAGAGCGTGGGCCATCTGGGCCACGAGGTAGTCGGCCGGGTTGCCGGTGTCGTACCAGCGGCCCTGGATGACCTGCCCGTACACCGCCCGGTCGCGGGCGTAGGCGTTGATGGCGTCGGTCAGGTAGATCTCGCCCTCGCGGTGCTCGTACCAGCGGCGGGTCTGCTCGCGCAGTTCGTCGATGATGCCGGGCGTGACGACGTAGCCGCCGATCGCCGCGTACGGGGACGGCGCATCGGTCGGCTTCGGCTTTTCGACGAGGCCGGAGATGCGCAGCTGGCCGTCGCCGAGGTCTTCCTTGACGATGGGCACGCCGTAGCGCTGGGAGTCGGTGGGGTCCATCGGCAGCAGGGCCAGCACCGGGCAGCCGGTCTGCTCGTACGCGCGGATCAACTGCTGGGCGCGGGGGACCTCGGCCACGAACACGTCATCGGGCCACAGCACCAGCACGGGCTCGTCGCCGAAGGAGCGGGCGGCGTTCAGCACCGGCGTGCCGTTGCCGTACGGCCCGTGCTGGTCGAGGTAGGTGATGTGGCCCTTGCGGGCGAGCTCGGCCACCTCCTCCACCGCGTCCGCGTACGCCGTCTTGCCGTCTTCGCGCAGCTGGGCGACAAGGCCGGGGTTGGGGCGGAAGTGGTCCTGGATCAGGCTCTTGCCGCCGGAGACGACGATGGTGATGTCGGTGATGCCCGAGTCCACCAGCTCGCGCACGGTGTGCTCGATCACCGGCTTGTCGCCGACCGGGAGCATCTCCTTCGGGGCTGCCTTGGTCAGGGGCAGCAGACGGGAGCCCAGTCCGGCGGCGGGGATCACGGCCCTGCGGATCGTCGGGGACATGAGATCTCTCTCGATCGAGCGGCACACCGCACCGGCCGGCACGGCACACGCCGACGCTACCAACGCAAACCCTCGGCCTCGACCCCCGGCGATGCGCGGATTCACCGAGGCGCTCGTCTCCCAGGACAGGGCGGTGAGGGGCAGGGCGGTCCAGGGACAGGGCGGTCTAGAGAAACAGACCGAGTGCGTCGTCCAGGGACCAGGCCTGCCAGCTCATGCCGAAGAACGCGACGGCCGAGATCAGGGCCATCATGAGGTTCTGCCCCTGCTCGGCCCAGTCGTGGATCATCAGCACGAGATAGATCAGGTTCAGTATGAGTCCGCCGACGAGGGCGATCGGCGTCAGGAAACCGGCGATGAGGCCGAGGCCGAGGGCCAGTTCCGCGTAGGCGACGACGTACGCCATCAGGCGAGGCCGTGGCCGGACCACGCGGTCGAAGCCGAGCCGTACGAAGGGCCATCGGTGCTTCTCCGCTATGCCTCCGGCCCAGGTGATGCCGCCTCCCGTGAACCATTGCTTCTTGTCCTTGTGGCGCCAGCTCTCCAGCCACCACAGGCCGAGCCCGATGCGGAGGACCGCGAACCACTCGGCACTGCTGAGCCAAACCGTCTGCATCCCTGTTCCCTCCGCGCGAATCTGATGGGTCGTCAGTTGAGCGGATGTCGTTCGAGAGCGCAAGAGGTGAAGGCCTCTCTCGCCCTTGCTGTCGAGGGAGGGGTCCCATAGCCTGAATCTGATGGACCGTCAGATATGCGTCAGGAATCAGGGAATCGGAATCGGCAGGCAGTAGGGGGCAAGGCGTGGTCAGCATCGAGAGCAGCACCAGGGATCTGCCCAAGGTCATCAGCGTGGACGATCACGTGATCGAGCCCGCGCACCTCTTCGAGACGTGGCTTCCGGGCAAGTACCGCGACCAGGGGCCGAAGCCCTTCACCGCCGGTATCGGTGATCTTCAATACGTCGGAGGGAAGTACCGGTTCACCACGGACCCGAACGGCCAGATCACCGACTGGTGGAGGTACGAGGGCGAGATCTTCCCGTACAAGCGCATCATCGCGGCCGTCGGGTTCTCCCGAGACGAGATGACCCTCGACGGCATTACGCGCGAGCAGATGCGGCGCGGCTGCTGGGATCCGAAGGCCCGCCTGGAGGACATGGACCTCAACCACGTCGAGGCCTCGCTCTGCTTCCCGACGTTCCCGCGGTTCTGTGGGCAGACCTTCGCGGAGGCCAAGGACAAGGAGGTCGCGCTGGCGTGCGTCCGCGCCTACAACGACTGGATGGTCGAGGAGTGGTGCGGCGACAGCGAAGGACGGCTCATCCCGCTGTGCCTGATCCCCTTGTGGGACGTTGAACTCGCGGTCGCGGAGATCAGGCGCAACGCGGCCCGGGGCGTACGGGCCGTGACCTTCAGCGAGATTCCGACGTATCTGGGGCTCCCGTCGATCCACTCCGGCTACTGGGATCCGTTCTTCGCGGCGTGCCAGGAAACCGGGACCGTGGTCAACATGCACATCGGGTCGTCGTCGCAGATGCCCGCCGCGTCGCCGGACGCACCGCCGGCCGTCCAGGCGTCACTGAGCTTCAACAACGCCATGGCGTCGATGATGGACTTCCTCTTCTCCGGGGTGCTGGTGAAGTTCCCGCGCCTCAAACTGGCGTACAGCGAGGGGCAGATGGGCTGGATTCCGTACGCCCTGGAGCGCGCCGACGACGTGTGGGAGGAGCACCGGGCGTGGGGCGGGGTGAAGGATCTGATCCCGGAGCCGCCCTCGACGTACTACTACCGGCAGATCTTCTGCTGCTTCTTCCGCGACAAGCACGGCATCGAGGCGATCGAGACCGTGGGCGTGAACAACGCGACGTTCGAGACCGACTATCCGCACGTCGACTCGACATGGCCGGAAACGAAGAAGGTGGCGGCGGAGCATGTGGCGGGCCTGTCCGACGACGTGACGTACAAGCTGCTGCGGGGCAATGCCATCCGGATGCTGGAACTGCCCTTTGACCAGGCGGATTAGGGCCTGGATCAGGCCGGTACCCCCGGCCGGGAAGGGCTCACTCACACCTGCGGGCGCTCGACCCAGGGGTGCGTTCCTTACGTCTCGGGCCGGTGCTCGCCTGCGACTGGAGGACGAATGAAGGTCTCCCTTGACCAAGACCTCTGCTACGGCTCGCACGACTGCGTCCACAGGGTGCCGTCCGTCTTCACCCTGGTGGACGGACTCGGGGCCGTCATACCGGGTCGTGAGGACACCGGCGACGACCCACAGGTGCGAGCGGCGGCTGAGGAATGCCCGTCCCAGGCGATCACCATCGCCATCAGCGAGTAGAAGATCGTGGGAGATGGCTGTCACGGCCACGGACCCCAGGCGCTACGGTTTGATCCTGGGGCGGTGGAGAGGCGGTCGGATGAGCAGTCCCATGTCAGAGGCCTTGGTCACCCTCGGTCGTCGGTACGTACGGGATGCTCCGGGATCCGTCGGCAAGGCGCTGCTGGCCGCGCGCCTCCTCAACCCCTACCTGCGGGAGCACCCTCGCCGACGCGTCGTCGGAACCCGCTCCGGCGCCCGGTTCGCGGTCGACACCCAGGACCTGATCCAGCGCTACCTGTACTTGTTCGGGGTGTGGGAGCCCCATATGACGAGCTGGCTTCAGCGGCGGTTGAAGCCGGGGGACGGATTCGTCGACGTCGGCGCCAATGTAGGTGTCTTCAGCGTCTTGGCCGCCCAGCTCGTCGGTGACAAGGGCCAGGTCGTGGCGATCGAGGCCTCGCCCGTGTTCCATCGGCGCCTGGTGCAGCAAGCCCGGCTCAACGGCTGCCGCACCATCCGGGCGGTCAACGCTGCCGTGTCGGACGGTCACAAGACGCTGACCTTCGTGCTCGCGAGCTCCCGGAACATGGGGGCGAACAGCATCGTCCCGTACGACGGTCCCGCGGAGTCCACGTTCGAGATCGACGCGAGCCCGCTGCCGGAGCTGCTCGATCCGTCGGAGATCGCGAACGCCCGTGTGATCAAGATCGATGTGGAGGGTGCGGAGGGGAGCGTCGTCCGGGGGCTGGCTCCCCTGCTGGGCCGGCTCAGGCCCGATGCCGAGATCACCGTTGAGGTGACCCCTGAGCGCATGGCTCAGCTGGGCGACTCGGCCGAGGAGCTGTTGAGGACGATGGCCGACGCCGGGTTTCATGCGTACCGGCTGGCCAACGACTACGCCCCCGAGAGCTACCCGCCCGCGTTGAGCGGCGAGCCCGTGGTGCCGGTGCGGTGGCGGGGCCCCGTCACCGTCGAGACCGATCTGATCTTCTCCCGCGTGGACGCGGAAACACTCCCCTGACGATGCCGTGGCCGATCAGCCGGCCAGTCGGCCACGGCGTGATCGGCCAGGCACAGGATGATCAGCCGGCCATGAGGTGATCAGTCGCCCACGGGGTATCGCCACTCGAAGTGCGCCAAGGCCCGCGCCCTGGCCTCCACCACAGCCATCCGCGCATCCCGTTCAGCCGTGTCGACGTGCGCAGCCTGCCCGGTCGCCTGCCCTTCCCACTTCCGGTAGAGGAGCCCGACCTCCTTCGAGAACCAGCCGCGGCTCACGGAATTGAGCGCGAGCAGCAGCCCGGTGTCCTCGGACGCCGGCAGCGCCATCCAACCGCCGAGGGCGAGCAGCAGGTCGCGGCGGACGAACAGTGTCGCCGGGTGGACCTGCGCGCGGAAACCATTCGCCTTCCAGTAGTCGAGGACGGCTCCGCACTCGATCGGGCCGTCGTCCGGGTCCCCGGGGAAGCCGACGGTGGAGCCGTCCGGCATGAAGTCCAGGACTCGTGAGGTCGCCCAGGCGATGGTGCGGTCGCCTTCGAGGACGGCCAGGTCGCGGGCCAGTGCGCCCGGGGCGAGCTGGTCGTCGGCGTCCAGGACCTTCACGTACTCGCCGTCCGCGTGCGCGAGCGCGATGGTGCGGGCGACGCCGGGGCCGCCGGGCCTCCCCTGCCGGAAGGTCACGCGGTGGTCATCGGGAACGTGCGGGGCGACGTCGTCCGTCTCCCCGTCCTCCTGGATCAACCAGTGCCACTCCCATCCGTCCGGCAACTCCTGGTCGCACAGCGACTTGTAGGCCTCCGGCAGGAAGGGCGCCGAGGGGGTGTGGACGGCAGTGACGATGATGATGCGCCGGCTCACGGCAGCACTCACCACCTTTCCAGGGGAGTGGTGAAGAGCAGCTCTGTGCGATCGCCGGGCAGCGTGACGTCGGAGATGTCCACAACGCGGTCATTGATGTCGTACGAGGTCTTGCGGAGGAGGATCACCGACGTCCCGTTCGGCAGCTCCAGCTCCCTCGCCTCCTCCGGCGTCGGCGGCCGGGCGGTGATCCGCTCCTCGACGCGGTCCAGCTCGATGCCCACCGTGAAGAGCTGGTTCGGGGTGCCGCCGGGCCACGGCTCCTTGGTGTCGTCCAGGAGATCGGAGTTCGCCGCGACCATGGCGCGGACGAGGTAGGAGGTCACGAGATTGAAGGGGGCGGTTTCGGCGGCGTGGCGCGTCCGGTAGGTGCGCTCGACGAGCGCCGTGCCTTCAGGGACGCCGAACGCGTTCGCCAGCTCCTTGGGCGCCTCGATCTCGCGGTACTTCGCGTAGAAGACGAGGTCATCGAGTTCCAGGCCGGTGTCCTGCTCCGTGGCTCCGGTCTCGGCCCGCGTGGTCAACGGCTTGCGTGCCCGGTCCTTCTCCCACTGGTGCCGCCTGTTCTCGCGGACTGCCCGCGTGCGGGGACGGCGGACGAAGTTGCCGCGGCCGTGCTGCTTGTCGATCAGCCCTTCCGCGCTCAGCAGTCGGAGCGCGTTCTGAATGGTCGGCACGCTGCGCTTGTAGCACTCCGCCAGATCCGCCTCCGACGGAAGACGGTCACCAGGCTTGCGCTCGCCCTCGCGGATGGACCGGCGGAGGTCGTCCGCGATCTCTTCGTACGCCTTGGGCACGGGTGCTCACCGATCCGTCGAGGGGCCGCTCACAAACCTCAGCGTACGACTCCTAAAGAGGTCTTGACGACTGCAGGAGCGAGCAATGAGTCAGCACTTGAAAGGTGTATTGCCTTAATGTGAGCCGCGTGCCCCCGCCGTTTTGAAAAGTCCTTCGCAATTGGATGCCTGGCGGCGGATGTTTTCCGGCGATCATCGGAGGCGAAATCCGGCCACGCCGCGATGTGTAATGAGGGCTTCCGCCCATCCCGATCCATGGTGCTCGTGTTCTCGGCAGGACATGGAAGGGCCCGATCGCTGGCGACGGGGGATGCACCAGCGATCGGGCTGTGACCAAGCCTAACAAGGCTGCTCGTGCGGCGGGAGCCCCCTGCTCGATTGCGACGGGAGTTGTGTTCGGGATCACGCAACGCTGTTCACAGGAGTGGAAACGGGGAGAACCAGGCCTGGCCTTCGTTACTGACCGCAAGGAGGCTCGTACGAAAGGCGAGACAGATACTCGTGCCATTTTTCCTGGGTCAGAACGCCCTGCGTGGTTGAGCAGATGTGACGAATGGCCTCGTCGACGTCCAGGCTCCACAGTCTTACGGTATCGGTGCCGCTCGACACCCCGAGCATGTGGCTTTTGGGGCTGAACGCCAAGAAATTTCCCGTCTTGGCGCTGGGACTCATCGACTGACCGATGGGAGCGGCCTCGGACGGGTCGGCGACGTCCCAGAGCCGGACCGTGTTGTCGTGGGCGCCGCTCGCCAGCGTGCGGCCGTCCCTGCTGAGCGTCAGCGACACGACCGCTTCGGTGTGGCCGGTGAGCGGGGAGCCCCGCCGGGTCGCCTCGCGAGGATCGGTGACGTTCCAGAGCCGGGCCGTACCGTCGTCGCTGCCGCTGGCCAGCGTATCGCCGTCCGGGCTGTAGACGAGTGCGTTGACGGGGCCCAGGTGACCCTTGAGAGGTGCCCCGAGCCGGGCGGCATGCCGTGGGTCGGTCACGTTCCACAGCCGGATGGTGGTGTCCGCGCTGCCGCTGGCGAGCGTACGGCCGTCCGGGCTGAAGACGAGGGAGTTGACGTAGCCCGTGTGGCCGGAGAGCGGCTTGCCGAGCCGGCGGAGGCGGGACGGGTCGCTGATGTTCCACAACTGGATGGTGCGGTCGTCATAGGCGGTGGCCAGCGTGCGCCCGTCCGGCGAGATGGCCAGCGCGGCCGCGAACCGTGTCCGCAGCGCGACGGGCGGCCCGTAGGCGACAGGCCGCGTCGGGTCGGTGACGTTCCACAGTTGCACAGCGCGGCTTCCGGTCAGCACCGCGAGGGTGCGGCCGTCGGGGGAGAAGGTCGGCCAACGTACCTCGCCCTCCCCGGGCGTGAACGGTTCACTCAGCGGCACGGGCCGGTTGGGAGTCCCCACGTTCCACAAGCGGATCCTGCCGTCGCGCGCGGCCGTGGCGAGCACCTGCCCGTCCGGGCGGAACGCTCCGACGCGCCCGATCATGTCCGACGTCGGTATCGACCACAGGCGGACCACGTCGTCGCCGCTCCCGGTGGCGAGGGTTTGGCCGTCGGGGCTGAAGCCCAAGGCGTACATCTCGCCCTGGCTTCCCGCGAGCGGCTCGCCGACCTGCGACGGGTATGCCGGATCACTGACGTTCCACAGGCTCGCCGTACTGTCCTGGCTGGCGGCGGCGAGCGTGGTCCCGTCAGGGTTGAAGGCCACGGACCAGATGGGACCGGTGTGGCCGGTGAGCGGCGCGCCGAGCGGCGCCGCGCGACGTGGGTCGGCGACCTTCCACAGACGGATGGTGTCGTCCGCGCTGCCACTGGCGAGGGTCCGGCCGTCGGGGCTGAAGGCCACGGAGTGCACCAGGTCGGTGTGTCCGGTCAGCACCCGGTCGATGGGCTTCGGACGACGCGGATCGGCCGTGTCCCACAGTCTGATCGTGTTGTCGTCACCGCCGGCCGCCAGCGTCCGGCCGTCGGGGCTGAACGCCACGGCGCGTACGGCGTCGGTGGCGCCGGTCAGAGCACCGAGCTCCTTCGGCCGGCGGGGGTCGTCGACGTCCCACAGGCCAACGGTGTGATCTTCGCTGGCAGAGGCCAGAGTATGTCCGTCCGGGCTGAAGGCGAGCAGGTAGATCGTGCCGTCATGGCCGGTCAGAGGTGCACCGAGCGGGCGCGGGTGGCGGGGATCCCGCACGTCCCACAGCCGGATCGTGCCGTCGTCGGCGGCGCTGGCGAGGGTTTCGCCGTCCGGGCTGAAGACCGCGCTGCTCACCCAACTCGTGTGGCCGGTGAGGGGCTTGCCCAGAGGTTCGGGGCGGGTCGGGTTTCTCACGTCCCACAGCCGTACGGTGCGGTCGTAGCTGGCGGTGGCCAGGATCCGCCCGTTCGGGCTGAACGAGGTGAGGTAGACGGCGCCGGTGTGGCCGAGGAGCGGCGTGGCCAGCGGCGCGTTCACTATCGAGATCAGCCGGTTGTTCGTGTCCTCGTCGTCGGGGCGCAGGCGGTGTGCCACCAGGTCGAGTTGAGCGGACAACGACGGATCCGTGTACTGGACCCGATCGGCTTCGGCGAGCACCTGCTCGAACACGGCGTCGTTCCGTTGCTGCCACGCGACCACCGCCGAACCGACGGCCAGCAGCGCCAGGACGACCAGAGCCGACACCGCACTACGGCTGATCCACACGGCGCGCCTGCGCAGCCTGACCGAAGCGGCCAGGAATTCCACCGCGCTCCGGGTCAGGAAGGTCTTACCGAGAGCACCGGCATCGCGGGCATTGTCGGCATTGCCGGCGTCACGGGCGTCACCGGTGTCGCGGGAGGATTTCGCCCAGTTGTAGGCCTGTTCCAGACGGGAACCCCGGTAGAGCAGTGACGAGTCGCGGTTCGAGGCCTCCCAGGCCCTGCCGTCCTCTTCCAGCCGCTGGCGCAGCAGGTTGCCGTTCCTGTCCTCGTCGATCCACTCGCGCAGGCGTGGCCAGGCGTGGAGCAGCGCTTCATGGGTGATCTCCACGGTCTCCGCGTCGAGGGTCACCAACCGGGCGCGGACGAGCGCTTCGAGCGACTCCTCCGTCTTGTCGGGATCCGTCGACTCGTCGGCCAGTTGGCGCCGCGTCCCCCGCCTGCGGGTGGCCTGGGTGTCTTCGCCCAGCCGGACCAGCCTGAGGAGAAGGAGTCTCGCGGCCGTGCGTGCCGCCGGGTCGAGGTGGGACCAGGCCCGCTCGGCGGTCGCCGCCACCGCCCCCTGTATTCCGCCCGCCGCGCGGTAGCCGGCGAGCGTCAGTCTTCCCGACTTCCGTCGCTGCCAGGTCGCGAGCAGGGCGTGGGAGAGGAGGGGCAGCACGCCCGCGTCGTGTGTGCCGCGGGGGCCGTCGGCGCTCACTTCCCGGATGATCAGCTCCGCCAGCCCCGGTTCGAGTTCCAGGCCGACGGCCTTGGCCGGGCCGGTCACCGCTTCGCGCAGCTCCGTGGTGGTCAGCGGCCCGAGCACCATGTGCCGGTGTTGCAGCGCGTCAGCCAGTTCGGGATACCGGAGGCATTGCTCGTAGAAGTCGGCGCGTATGCCGAGAACTACGAGGACGGGGGCCGGGGCGCCGGGGGCGGCGGGTGAGCACGCGGCGTGGAGGAGCTGGATGAAAGCGCGCCTGCTCGCCTCGTCGGAGCAGAGGGTGAACGCCTCCTCGAACTGATCCACGATGACGACCGGACGGGCGGGGGAGGAGGTCTCGCGTTCCGCCCAGGCGGTGACGGCCGCCCGCACGGCGTGCGCGAACTGCGGAGTACCGGGCTCTTTCGCCGCCGCTTCCTCCGCGGGGGAGACCACGGATGCGAGCTCGGGGATCCGGCGGGTCAGCTCCGCGAGGGGATCGACTCCCGGCACGAGCTGCAGTACGTCTCCGGCCCGGCCGTCCTCGTCGTCGTTCAGTGCGCCGCTCCGCAACGCGGGCACGAGGCCGGCGTTCAACAGGGAGGATTTCCCTGCCCCCGAAGCGCCGACGAGCATGACCAGGCCCCCCGTCGTCTCCGCCGCGCGCAATTGAGCAACGAGGGCATCCGTGCTCCGCTCGCGGCCGAAGAACCACCGGGCGTCTTGTTGACGGTACGAAGCAAGCCCCCGGTACGGGCACACACCGCCGGGGACGGCTGGGGCTTCGACCGGGGGTTGTTCCTTCTCTTCCGCGGATGTCGCGGGATGGTCGCCGACCGGGTCGGCGACCGCGCGCTCCCACAGGCGCTGCCACTGGGCCAGGTCGTACAGGCCCGTGGACACCGGCGCGGGTTGCGATCGCCGGGCTTGGGGGATCAGGACGTGCAGCACCGCCGCGAGGGCGGCGAACTGGGCGGGCACGTTCTTGGCACGCCGCCAGTCGCTGATCCGCTGAGCGGACACCCGTACGGGCCGCCCTCGTTCGTCGACCCGCTGAAGCCGGACGACCGCCTCGGACACGCTCTTGAGGGGAGGATTACCTGCCTCCTTGTACAGCAGCGCGAGACGTTCCGCGAAGGCTGTGCGTGCCCCCGAGTCGGAACTCAAGGTCTCCACTCCCCACTTCCCTCGCATCTGGACATCCGGAGACATCCGGAGACATCCGGACCGGAAAACTCACTTTATAGGGCTGACCTGCAGTTAAGTAGGTGGCCCAGTACAGGGACCTCCTCGGCGGGAGCCTCAGCTGGAAGGATCACAGCGCAGCAGCGAACCAACCTCGCGGAGCACGAACAGGCCATCAGTTCACGCTCGGAGAGACAACTCATGACGCCGCTTCTCGGTCAACTTCCGCCGGGGGTACGAAACGGTGGCGACGGTCTCGCCGCGTGAGCTCGAGAGATCTCCGGCCTTTCCTCGATCCGCACCGGCAAGGCGCGCATCGACCGCGCCCCACCGTTCGGCACCGGTCCCCACGAGGGGAGGGACCGGCGCCGAACGACACGGCTGCCTCGCCGCTGCTGGGCGCGGCGGCGGTAGGGCTGCCGACCGCCCATACGTCCCTCAGGCCCGCCGGCGCGACTGCGCAGCGCGCCGCGCCAACGAGTCGAAGGCCACCGCGGTGAGCAGCACCCCACCGGTGATCATGAACTGGACCGAGGGCTCGACTCTCAGCAGCGCCATGCCCGAGGCGATCGACTGGATGATGAGCACGCCCAGCAGGGCGGACCAACTTTGCCCCGTAATGGGCGCTTGGTGTAAAGCGTAGCCAGGCTGTCGGTGTCCCGTTCGGGCCCGACTGCCGCCTCACGGCGGCGGCCGGCCGCCGCCCATGCCGCTGAGCTCCTCCGAAGGCGCGGTCAGAGCAGCGTCGGCGCGTGGAACGTGCCGAGGCCGGAGGTGAGGTCCCGGTCCAGCCAGTAGCGGCGCGGTTCGGCGAGCATGACGTCGACGCTGACGGTGAGGATGCCGGGAATCCTGGCGAGTTCGTTGTCGATGAAGAGCGCCAGGGCGGAGCGGTCCGTGACCAGGCCGGTGGCGAGGACGGACATGTCGCTGGCGACGTGTGCGGCGAGCCGGGTCTGGGGGAGCTGGTCGATGCGGCGCATGACGTCGGGGGTCTCGCCGGGGGCGACCCGCAGGCGGAGGATGAAGGGGGTCTGGAAGCCCAGCCATTCCGACACGATCTCCAGGCGCGGTTTGACCCATCGCTCGTCGAGGACCCGGCGGACGACGCGGTGCGCGGTGGAGGTGGCCAGGCCGGCGGCTCGGCCGATGCTCGCGGCGGAGGCCCGGCTGTCCTGGATCAGCTGGGCGACGACGGTGCGTTCGGCCTCGCTGAGGGGTTTGGCGGGGGGCGTCGCGGTCGCGGTGCCCTCGGGGCGGGCGCCGGTGAGTTTGAGCAGGTCGGCGCGTTCGGTGTCGGTGAGGAACTGGGGGTCCCAGGTGTGGCCCCGGCGATGGGTGCTGAGGGCGGGCAGGGCGTTGACGCGGCGGACGCCGGGGACGGAGAACATGCGGTCGATCGCCTCGCTGGTGGCCGCCTCGGAGGGGGCGTGGACGACGGCGTAGAGCGGGTAGTCGCCGGAGATCTGCGCCAGGAGCTGGAGGTGGGGCAGCTCGCGGAGCCGGCGAAGGACGGCGAGCGGGGTTTCGCCGGTGATGTCCAGAAAGACGTGCACCGGCATCGCCGTGGAGTGCATGCCCCAGTCGGCCTGCCCGATCACCCGGACCATCCGGGCCTCGTGCAGCCGGTCGTAACGGCGTTTGAGCGTGCTGGCGTCGGCGGACAGGATCTCGCCGATGTCGTCCCAGGTGGCGCGGGGCGCCAGGTGCAGCGCTCCGATGAGGCGCCGGTCGAGCTCGTCGAGCAGAGGGCGGGTCATGGTGCCCCACCTTAGACTGCCGGTTAATCCCACTGTTACATCCAAGGGCTAGAGAATCTCTCATCAGAGTGCCATTGTTCGCAGGAACATCCCTCAAATGCACGAAGAGGTACCGATGAGTGCCACCTCTGCCCAGCCACAGCCGACTGAGCCCCAGTCGAGAGTCCTGCGTACCGCGTTCCGGAGTTTCGCGGCGATCGAGAAGATCGGTAACAAACTGCCCAACCCGTTCTGGCTGTTCTGGATCCTCGCGGGGGTGGTCGCCGTCCTCAGCGCCGTGCTGGCGGCGGTCGGCGTCAGCGCCGTGCACCCCGGCACGCACGAGACCATCGAGGTGCAGAACCTGCTCAGCAAGGACGGCCTCGCGATGGCCGTCGAGGGGGCGGTCGACAACTTCGCGGCCTTCCCGCCGCTGGCCACCATCCTCACCGTGATGTTCGGCATCGCTGTCGCCGAGAGGAGCGGACTGTTCTCGGCGCTGCTGCGCCGCATGGTCGCGCGGGTGCCGGGGAGGTACCTGACCTTCGCGTTGTCGATGACGGCCATGGTCAGCCATGTCGCCGGCGACGCCGCCTACGTCACCCTCATCCCGCTCGGCGCACTCATCTTCCGCGCGGCGGGCCGCAGCCCCGTGCTCGGCTGCATCGTCGCCTACGTCTCCATCTCCGCCGGCTACGACGCCTCGCCGTCCCTCACCACGACCGACGTCCTGCTGTCGTCGATCTCCACCGCCGCCGCCCACACCATCGACGCGGACCACGTGGTCACCCCGGTGGCGAACTACTTCTTCGGGCTCGGCTCGTCGGTCCTCGTGGCCCTGGTGATCACGCTCGTCGTCGACAAGGTCCTCGCCCGCCGCTCGGACCTGGAGCCCGACGAGCCGGCCGCCGAGCTGAACGCCACCGAGCTGGAGGCGATCGAGGTCACCGAGCAGCAGCGCCGCGCGCTGCGCGTGACCGGGCTGGTCGCCCTCGGCTTCATCGTGTTCCTTGCGGTGGCCATGATCCCCGCGTCCTCACCGCTGCGCGGCGAGGGCGGCGGCATCGTCGACTCCCCGCTGATCGGCGGGATGGCGCTCGTCCTGGGCGTGTTCTTCGCCGTGCTCGGCACCGTCTACGGCCGGATGACCGGTACGTTCTCCGCTGCCCGCGACATCGTCGCCGCGATGGTGGACGGCACCCGTTCGATGGCGCCGATACTCGTTCTCTTCTTCGCGATCTCCCAGTTCCTCGCCTACTTCAAGTGGACGAACATCGGGAACATCCTCGCCGTCAAGGGCGCCGAGACACTGCGCGACCTGGACATGCACGGATGGACCGTGCTGGTCGGCATCGCCGTGCTGATCACGTTCATGAACCTCGTCATCACCAGCGGCTCCGCGCTGTGGGCGCTGGCTGCGCCGGTGCTGGTGCCCATGCTGATGCTCATCGACATCGAGCCCGAGACCACCCAGGCCGTCTACCGCGTCGCCGACTCGGTCACCAACTGCGTCACCCCGATGAGCCCGTACTTCGTGATGGCGCTGGGCTTCATCCAGCAGTACCGCAAGTCCGCCGGCATCGGCACCCTGGCCTCCTTCACGATCCCGATCGCCGCCGTCGTCTGGGTCGTCTGGGTCGCGTTCTTCGTGGCCTGGTACCTGCTGGGCATCCCGTTCGGCATCAGCTGACCCCCGCCGCGAAGACCACCCCCCACACCTTCGTACGAGAAAGAAGATCATGACCGCATCGCCTGCTGTTGCTCTCACCGCCCGTGCCCAGGAGGTCTCGTCGGAGATCGTCACCGACATCCTGACGCTCGTCCGCCACGAGACCAGCAGCTACGACCTGCCCGGCCTCGCGGCGGGCCTGGACCTCCTGCGTGAGCTGGCCGTCCACCGGCTCGGACAGCCCGACCAGGAACACCGCTACCCGGGCGGCGAGTGCGGAGACACCCTCACCCTGACCTACACCGGCACCGGCACCGGCACCGGGCACGTCGCGCTCGTCGGCCACTACGACACCGTATGGCCGACCGGCGCCCTGGCCGGATGGGTACAGCCGGAGGCGTCCGACGACGGTCGGGAGAAACTCAGCGGACCGGGCATCTTCGACATGAAGACGGGCCTGGCCCAGGGCATCTGGGCCCTGAAACTGGCCCGGGAGAGCGGCGCCCCCGTGCCTACCGTCACCTTCCTCTTCAACGGCGACGAGGAGATCGGCTCCCTGTCCTCGCGCCCGGTGATCGAGGAACTCGCGCAGAAGGTCGACGTCACGCTGGTGCTGGAGCCGACCGCGCACGGTGCGGTCAAGACCGCCCGCAAGGGCTCCGGGATCTTCCAGGTCACCGCCACCGGCATCGAGGCGCACGCCGGGCTCGCGCCCCAGGACGGGGCGAGCGCGATCACCGCACTGTCCGAGTTCGTGGTCGCCGCCGCGACCGTCGCGGCCCCCGACAAGGGCACCACGATCAACACCGGGCTCATCAAGGGCGGCAGCGCCACCAACGTCGTCGCCGGGCAGGCCACCGCGAGCGTCGACATCCGGGTCAGCAGCGAGGCCGAACAGGACCGCGTCGACGCGGAGTTCGACGCCATCGAGGTCAGCGACCCCCGCGTCCGCATCGACATCGACCACGCCTGGAACCGGCCGCCGATGACCCTCAACGCCGCCTCCGCCCCCCTCCTCGGCCTCGCCCGCGAGGTCGCCCGCGAACAGGGCCGCGACGACCTGCCCGACGCCGCCGTCGGCGGCGCCAGCGACGCCAACTTCGTCGCCGCCCTCGGCCTGCCGGTGCTGTGCGGCATGGGCGCGATCGGCGACGGCGCCCACGCCCAGGGCGAGTTCATCTACCCCGACACGGTGCCCGCCCAGACGGCACTGGTCGCGGGACTGCTACGACGACTGGCGAAGCCGCTGCGCGGCTGAGCATGATCGCGATGCAGACCCTCCCCACTCAAGAGCCACAGAGGTGGTCAGGTGCCCGTTCCCGCCCCCAGCCGTGTCGCTGTCTCCATGAGCGACACGGTGAACGGGTGGCTCGGCGCGGTGAGGACTCGCTGGGCCGGTCCCTGTTCGACGAGTTCGCCGGCATCCAGGACGGCGATGCGGTGGGCCAGCGCGGCGGTGTCCAGGTCGTGGGTGATCAGGACGAGGGACAGGTCGTCGCGGTCGTGCAGCAGGGTGGTGAGGATGCCGAGGATGCCCCGGCGGGTGATCGAGTCGAGGCCGGAGGTGATCTCGTCGCAGATGAGGACGCGAGACCGGGCGAGCAGGGCGCGGGCGAGAGCCGCGCGCTGGAGTTCGCCCCCGGAGAGCTGTCCGGGGCGTCGGCGGACGAGGTCCTCGGGGAGGCCGAGGCCGGTCAGAGTGGCCAGGGCCTCCCGCGTCGCGGCGGAGGTCTCGGTGCCGCGCAGCCGGATCGCGGTGCGGGCGATCTGGTGCAGGACCGGACGGTGTTCGTCGAAGGCGGCGCGCGCGTCCTGGAAGACGTACTGCACGGCCGCCAGCTGGCCGCGGCCGCGGTCGCGCAGGCTGCGCGGCACCGGTGTGCCGTCGAGGAGGATCTCTCCGGCGTGGTCGCGGTGGAGTCCGGCCAGACAGCGGGCGAGGGTGGTCTTGCCGCTGCCGGAGCGGCCGATGACGGCCAGGCATTCGCCCGCGTGCAGGTCGAGTTCGGGGATGCGCAGTACCTCGGTCGTGCCGCGTGTGTTGTTGCGGTGGCGGGCGGTCAGGTCGCGTATCCGCAGGACGGGCCGACCGGTGTCGGTCGCGCTTTCCGGTTCCGCGAACTCCGGCTGTTCGGAGAGCAGCGCGCGGGTCCATTCATGCCGGGGCGCGAGCCACAGGCGGTGCGCCGGGCCCGACTCCACGACCCGGCCCGCCCGCATGACGATCACCTCGTCGGCGAGTGCCCGTACGACGTCCAGGTCATGGCTGAGCAGGACGACGGCGATGCCACGTGCCGCGACGGCCGCCAACTGGGCCACGATGCGGCTCTTGGTCAGGGCGTCCTGACCGGTGGTGGGCTCGTCGGTGACGACGACCCGGGCGCCGAGCAGCAGGGCCTGGGCCAGGACGACGCGTTGCTGCTGGCCGCCGGAGAGCTGGTGCGGGTAGCGGCGCAACAGGATCTCGGCGTCTGGGAGTTGGGCCTCGGCGAGGGCGCGCTGGACGCGTTCGCGGGCCGCTGCCCGGCGCCGGCCGCGGGGCAGGTGGCGTACCTGGGCGCGGGCGATGTCCGTCAGGAGCGCGGAGATGCGGCGGGCGGGGTTGAGGGCGGAGGCCGGGTGCTGGGGGAGGTAGCCGACCCGGCCGTCGGCCGCCAGGCGTACGTCGCCGGTGACGTGGGCGCCGGGCGGGTACTCGCCCAGCAGGGCGAGGCCGGTGGTGGTCTTTCCGCTGCCCGAGGCGCCGACCAGGGCGGTGACCTTGCCGGGGAGGGCCCTGAGGCTCACTCCGTCGACGATCGGCCTGCCGCCGATCTCGACGCGCAGGTTCCGGATCTCGGCCACGGGCTCCTCGGTGGCGTCACCGGGGCCGACGGGACTGCCGACCTGGTCTGTTGTCTCGTCTGCGTGGTTCACGGGCGTGCTTCACTCCCTGCCCGGTTGCGGATGGTTCTGGGCGCTTCCGGGAGCCTCGCGCCCCGGGCACGGTCGGTTCGGCTGTCGTCCGCCAGCGCGGCGTCGAAGAGGAGGTTGGTGCCCATCGTCAGTGCGACGATCAGCAGCGCGGGTACGACCACGGCCCACGGCTGGACGAACAGGCCCGTGCGGTTGCGGTCGACCATGACCGCCCAGTCGGCGGCGTCCGGGGCGACCCCGACGCCGAGGAACGCAGCCGTGGCGACCAGGTACAGCACGCCGGTCAGCCGGGTGCCGGCGTCGGCGGCCAGGGTGCGCAGCATGGAACGGCCGACGTAGCCGACGGCGATGCGCCACCACGTCTCGCCCTGCATGCGCAGCGCCTCGACCGCGGGGCGGGAGGCGGCCTCCGAGGCGGCGGCGCGTACGAGGCGGGCCGCGTCGGGCACGTTCACCAGCGCGACCAGCAGGGCGAGAACGACGGCGCCTGGGGAGAACACCGTGGCGGCCAGCAGGATCATCAGCAGCGACGGGACGGCGAGCAGGACGTCCAGGGGACGCATCAGCAGCTCCTCCAACCAGCGGCGATGGGTGAGCGTGCCGACCAGGCCGACGGGAAGCGCGACGAGATACGACAGGGCGGTGGCGGCCAGGGCGGTCAGCACGACTGGCCGGCCGCCGTGCAGCACCTGCTGCCATACGTCCCGGCCGACGAAGTCGGTGCCGAGCCAGTGCCCGCCGCCGAGGGTGAAGGACGCCGTCCGCGGCCCCGGGGCGCCGGCGAACAGCGGGCCCAGCAGGGCGAGTGCCAGAGGTACGGCGACGACCGTCACGCCGAGTGCGAAGCGGCCCGTCCGTAGCTTCTTCATGCGGCCACCCCCGCCCGGGGCGCGAGACGGTGGGCGACGAGATCCGCGCCCAGGTTCAGTACGACGGTCAGGACGCCGAACACCACGGCTAGGCCCTGGACCACCGGCACATCGCGTTCGGCGACGGCGTTGAGCAGGACGGTGCCGAGTCCGGGAATCACGTACAGCGCCTCCACGACGATGACGCCGCACAACAGCCAGTCGATGGTGCGGGCGAGTTGCTGGGCGGCGGGGGCGAGGGCGCCCGGAAGGGCGTGGGTGTAGCGGATGCGGGCGCCGGAGATGCCGTAGCGGCGGGCCTGGGCCACGTAGGGGGAGGAGAGCGCGTCGATCATGCCGGCCCGCACCATGCGGGACAGGGAGCAGACCGGGCGGGACAGCAGGGCCAGCACGGGCAGCACGAGCGCGGCCGGGTGGCCGAACAGGTTGGTGCCGTAGCCGACGGCGGTCGGCGGCAGCCAGCCCAGTCGGAGTGCGAGGACGCTCACCAGCAGCACTCCGAGGGCGAACTCGGGCACCGCGTACACGGCCAGCGTGACCGAGCTGATCAGCCGGTCGGCCAGGCGCCCTTCGTGCCGGGCGGCGAGCACGCCGAGGCCGAAGCCGATCGGGACGAGCAGGCCCACGGTGAGCGCGGCCAGCAGGAGCGTCGGGCCGAAGCCGTCGGCGATGTACTGGCCGACCGGGCGGCCGGAGGTCAGCGAGGTGCCCAGGTCACCGTGGAGCAGGCCCGCAGCCCAGTCGGCCAGCCGCTCGTACGCGGGCCGGTCGAGGTGCATGGCCTCGCGGACGGCGGCGATCCGGGCGGGGTCGGGCTGGTCGCCGGCCAGGGCGATGGCTGCGTCGCCCGGCAGCGCCTCGGTGAGCGCGAAGACCAGCAGCACGACAGCCACGGTCTGCGCGACGCCGAGGAGCAGCCGCCGGGCGACGAAGGAACGCAGTCCGCTCACGCGAGCCAGACCTTGTCGAAGCGGGCCCAGTCGAGCGTGTTGGCGGGGGCCCTGGTCTCAACTCCCTTCACATTGCCGGCCGTTCCGAGGATCCAGTCGGCGAAGCCCCAGATGAGGAAGCCGCCCTCGGCGTACTGGCGGCGCTGCATCCGCTCGTAGACAGCGGCCCGTTCGGTCTTGCCGCGGGTGGACTGGGCCTGCTCGTAGAGGGCGTCGAAGTCCTTGTGCTGCCACCTGGTGGCGTTGGTGGTGGAGTCGGTGAGCAGCCGTTGGGAGATGTGGGCCTCGATGGGCATGGCGCCGGAGCGGTAGCAGCACAGGGTGCCGTTGTCGAGGATGTCGGCCCAGTAGGAGTCCTTGCTGCCCATCTTCACGTCGATCGTGACGCCCGCCTTCTTCGCCTGGTCGCGGAAGATGCTGGCGGCCTCGGTGAATCCGGTGGCTACGGCCGAGGTGTCCAGGGTGACCTTCAGGTTCTCGGCGCCGGCCTGCTTGAGCAGCGCGCGGGCCTTGTCGAGGTCCTGTTCGCGTTGGGGGAGGCCGTCGGCGTAGTACTCGTAGCCCTTGCCGAACAGGTCGTTGCCGATCACACCCGCACCGGACAGGGCGCCGTCGACGAGTTCCTTGCGGTCGGCGATGAGGCAGAACGCCTCGCGTACGCGCTTGTCGTCGAAGGGGGCCCGGTCGGTCTTCATGCAGAACGCCTGCATGGCGCTGTTGCGCAGGCGCACGATCTCGATCTGTCCCTTGCCCTCGTGGGCGCGGGCGGTGGCGGGATTGAGTTCGTGGGCGTACTCGACCTGTCCGCCGAGGAGCGCGTTGACGCGGGCGGACTCCTCGTTGGCGACGATGAACTCGAGCTCGTCGAGGTGCGGGGCCCCCTCCCAGTAGTCGGCGTAGCGGCGGAAGACGGCGGAGCGGCCGGGGGCGAAGGAGACGAACCGGAAGGGGCCGGAGCCGATCGGCTTCTTGTCGAAGGCGGAGGCGTTCTCCGGGACGATGTACGCGCCGAACGCGGCCAGGACGTTGGGGAATTCGGCGGTGGGCCGCTTGAGGACGAACTCGATGCTCCGCTCGCCGGTGGCGCGGCTGGCGTCGAGGTCGATGGGCTCCAGGGACGCCTTGGCGCGGAACGCCTGCTTCGGGGCGGCGATGCGCCGGTAGCTGTAGAGGACGTCGGTGGCAGTGACCGGCTTGCCGTCGTGGAAGGTCGCCTTGCGCAGGGTTACCTGCCAGCGGTCCAGGGTCTTGTTCGACTCCCACTTCTCGGCGAGGCGGGGCTGGGCGGAGAGGTCGGCGCCGTAGTCGGCGAGCTTGTCGTACATGGCCTTGGCGCGGGCGGCGTCGGCGAAGAGGTTGGCCAGGTGCGGGTCGAGGGTCTCGCCGGCGCCGCCTCCGGCGAACGCGGCGCGCAGCCGCCCGCCTCTCTTCGGAGTGCCGTCGCCCTTGGCGTCGGAGCCCTCGCTGCCGGAGCCGCCGCATCCTGCGAGAGCGAGCGCGCCGAGTGAGGCGGCGCCCGTGGCGGCGAGGAAGCCGCGGCGGCGCAGGCCGGGGAAGCGTTCTTCGTACATGACCGTTCCTTGGGGTGTGGGTGTCAGTGGTTGGACTTCAGGCGTGCGACGACGTGCAGCCGGTCCGCGTCCGTCGTGTCGCCGGGCAGCTGGCCTGCCTGCCATGGCGGCTCGGTGCGTGGGCCGGGCCCGTCGTGGAGTTCGAGCACCTCGAAGCCGTGTGCGGCCAGCAGGTGACGCAGCTCCTGCGGAAACAGCAGCCGCCACGCGGAACGCTGCTCGACCGGTGCCGACCCGTCGGCGGCGGTCCACTCGCGCGTACGGCGCAGGAGCTGGGCCGCACGGTCCACGGTGAGCGTGGTGGTGGACCGGTAGGCGGCGCCCTGCCAGGTGAACTCGTTGACCGTGGGGGCGTCCAGCAGGTCGGTACGGCCGAGGAAGTACGCGCCGTTGCGCATCTCCGCGATCAGCAGGCCGCCGGGGGCCAGGGCGCGGCGGCAGGAGGAGAGGAAGGCGTCGAGCTGGTCGTTGGTGTGGCAGTACAGCAGGGCGCTGTCCAGGCACACGACGGCGTCGAACACGCCCCGGCCCAGGTCGAAGCCGTGCAGGTCGGCGCGGACGAACTCGGGTCCGGGGTGGTTGGCGCGGGCGTGGGCGAGCATCGCTTCGGAGAGGTCGGCACCGGTCACGCTGCGGCCGGCGCCGTGGAGGTGGGCGGCGTCGCGTCCGGTGCCACAGCCCATGTCGAGCACGCGCGGTCCCGCGCCGTGCCGTCGCAGGCAGTCCTCCGTCCAGCGCCCGGCCAGCCGGTCGGGGTCGGGGAAGCGGGCCTCGTACAGCTCGGGGTTGTCGGTGAGCAGGTTGTGCGGAACGGTCGTGGAAGTCATCGCGTGTCCCTCCTCAGGCCGTTGCGGGTACGGCGGGCTTCGACGGCGTCGGCAGCGACCCCAGCCGGTGCAGCCAGGCCACGCCCAGCGCGGAGGCGAGCCCGAACAGGGCACAGCACGCCCACGGCAGCCAGTCGGCGTCGCCCCGCTCCCCGGTGTCCATGGCCCAGCCGACGACGGTGTTGCCGACGGCGGCGGCGATGCCGGAGACCACGTAGAAGATGCCGAAGTAGGTGCCGGTCAGCTCCGGCCGGCCGAAGCCGGGGATCAGTTCCATCACGAACGGCTGGGCGACCATCACCCCGAGGTAGAGCAGCAGGGCGCCGACCAGGACGGGCAGTGCGCGCAGCACCGCGTCGGCAGCGCCGCCCGGACCGTCGGAGCCGACCGCCACCACGGCGGGCGGCAGGAACGCCAGTGCCATGAGACCCAGGCCCGTCGCTATCCAACGCGCCCGGTCCCCCCGCTCCTTGAGGGCACGGGTGATGCGCAGTTGCAGGGCGAGATTGGTGAGGGTGCCGACGACGAAGACGAGTCCGGCGGCGCCGTCCCAGCCGGTGGCCTGCCGGGCTCCGTCGGGCAGGAGCAGGTACAGCTGGTTCTCCAGGGTGAACATGCCGACCATGGCGAGCGCGAAGGCGAGGAAGGCACGGTTGCCCAGGACCTCGCGCCAGTCCGCGAGCACCGTGCCCTTGGTGGGCTCGACTTCCCGGGCAGGCAGCACGAGGGCCTGCGCGACGGTGAGGGCGGCGAAGATCCCGGCGGCGGTCAGAGCGGACGTGCGGAAGTCCACGAGCAGCAGCGCGCTGCCCAGCAGCGGGCCGATCAGGGCGCCGGTGGTGGCGAACACGTTGAACAGGGCGAACGCCTCGGCCCTCCGCTCGGTGGCCTCCTGCGCGATGTAGGTGCGCACGGCGGGGTTGAACAGCGCCCCGGCGAGCCCGCTGAGGACGGACGCGGCGAGCAGCACGGCCAGGTTGTCGCCGAGCGCGAACAGGGCGAACCCGACGGTGCGCAGGGCACAGCCGGCGATGATGACGCCGCGCGCGCCGAGCCGGTCGGAGGCGGAGCCGCCGATGATGAACAGCCCCTGCTGGCTGAGGTTGCGCACGCCGAGCACGATGCCGACGACGGCCGCCGACATGCCCAGGTGGTCGGTGAGGTGGGTGGCGAGGTAGGGGATGAGGAGGTAGAAGCCGGTGTTGACGCCGAGCTGGTTGACCAGCAGGAGCTGGACCGCGAGCGGGAAACGGCGCATCTCACGCCACGTCTTCATACGCCCCCGCCTCTTGAACTCCCAGGCCAGGACGGTCACTTGCGCGGACGACGCCGTTCTCGCCGCCGATTCCGGTCCACGGGTCGTGGGCCAGCAGCAGGTGCCCGTCGAGGTCGGCCCAGCGGGCCCGGTCGGCGAGGTGGACGGCGGGGGCGAGGCCCAGGCTGCTGGCGGTCAGGCAGCCCAGCATCAGGTCGGTTCCGCTGCCTTCGATCAGCGCGGCGATGCGCAGGGCCGCGTGCACCCCGCCGCACTTGGCGAGCTTGACGTTGACGCCCTGGACGCGGCCGGCCAAGCGGCGGACGTCCTCCAGGTCTACGGCGTCCTCGTCGGCGATGACCGGCAGCGGCGAGCGCTCGGCCAGAGCGCCCAGCGCCTCCGGGTCGCCGGGCGCGACGGGCTGCTCGACGGCCTCGACGCCGATGTCGGCGAACCGGTGCAGCAGCGCCTCGGCCTGCGCCACCGTCCAGGCGCCGTTGGGGTCGAGCAGGAGCCGGGCCCGGGGCGCTGCGTCGCGGATGACGCGGACGCGCTCTACGTCGTCCTCCGGGGCGGGGGCTCCCGCCTTGACCTTGATGATCTCGAAGCCACCCGCCGCGAGACAGCGGGCCTGTGTCGCCGCGTGGGCAAGGGAGGTGATGCCGATGGTGCGGGCGGTGGCCGCGACCGGAGGCGCGGCGGCACCGAGCAGCCGGTGGACGGGGCTGTCCGCGCGCTTGCCGACGAGATCGAGCAGCGCGGCTTCGGCGGCGGCGGTCACGGCCGGGGGCGTGTGCTTGTTGGCCGGCTCGCCCGTCCGTAGGGCCTCAAGGGCGCTCTCGGGGTCGGGGAAGCGGGCGAGTTCCGCGCCGACGGCGGCGAGGAGCGGGTTCAGGGTCTCGACGTCGAGCCCGTAGTAGACGCTGGTGACGGCCTCACCATGGCCGGTGACGCCGTCGTGCTCGACGGTCAGCCACACGGCGTCGCGGGTGGTCATGGTGGAGCGGGAGATGCGCAGCGGCTCGGTGAGATCGAGGCGTACGGTGCGCAGGCTGGCCTTCACGGGGTCCTTTCCGGATGGGGTACGGCCTTCAGCGGGTCGGTGACGCGGGTGCAGCGCACCCAGCCGGTGGCCTCGGCCGCGCCGGGGTGCGGGATCTCGACCGGGCGGGTGGCCGCCGTGGCGGGGTCGAGGCCGTGGGCCGTGGCGAAGTCGTCGTCGTAGACCGTGCCGAGGTAGCGGTGCGGGCCGTCGGGGAAGACGGTGGCGACGACCGCGCCGGGGTGGACGCGGGCGGCCCAGGCGGCGATGCGGGCCGCGGCGCCCGTGCTCCAGCCGCCGCTGACGAAGCTGCCGCGGGCCAGGCGGCGGCAGCTGTCCACGGCCTCGGCCGGGCCGACCCAGTGGACCTCGTCGAAGGCGTCGTAGGAGACGTTGCGCGGGTGGATGCTGCTGCCCAGGCCGCGCATCAGCCTCGGCCGTGCGGGCTGGCCGAAGATGGTGGAGCCGGTCGAGTCGACGCCGATCAGCCGCAGCGCGGGCCAGCGCCGCCGCAACGGGCCGATGATGCCCGCGCTGTGGCCGCCGGTGCCGACGCTGCACACCAGGATGTCCAGGTGGTCGAGCCGGTCGACGAGTTCGGCGGCGAGGGAGGCGTAACCGGCGCTGTTGTCGGGGTTGTTGTACTGATCCGGCCAATACGCGCCGGGCAGCATGGCGAGCAGCTCCCGCAGTCGGCCCAGCCGCGCGGCCTGCCAGCCGCCCCGGGGCGCCGGGCGGTCCACGATCTCCAGCCGCACACCATGGGCGCGCAACAGCTGCCGCATGGTCGGCTCCAGTTCACTGTCTCCGACCAGCACGACGGGATGGCCGAGAGCCTGGCCCGCGAAGGCGAGCCCGAGGCCGAGCGTGCCCGAGGTGGACTCCACCACCGGTGCGCCGGGCCGCAGTTCGCCGCGCTCACGGGCGCCCAGCAGCATCGACACGGCGGCCCGCGCCTTCATGCCGCCCGCCGCGAGCCCTTCGAGCTTGGCCCAGAAGCCGGGGTGCGGGCCGGGCAGGTCGGCCGTGATGCGGACCAGGGGCGTGCGGCCGAGCAGGGCGAGCAGTTCCGGGCGGGCGAGGGGGCGTACAGCCGTCGTGGTCATCGTCCGCCCTCCGGACAGGGGCCGCCGTAGCGGTGCACAGTGCCGGGACCGCCGTAGCGGTGCACGGTGCCGGGACCGCCGTCGAGCCAGAAGAAGGGGTACGGCTCGGCGCACACCGCGCTCACGCCATGGCCGAGAAAGCGGGGCAGTACGGCGCTGCCGGTCTGGGCGAACATCACCAGCTGCTTGTCGTGCGCCAGCGCGTGCTGCCGCAGAGGCTCGAAGGTGCCGTTGCCCAGCGTCATCCCGGACACCAGCAGGGCGTCGCAGCGCCCGGCCTCGGTAAGAGCGTCGGTGGCGACCGCCTCACCCCACTCGGTCAGCCCGCCCTTGAGGTCACAGGGCACATAGCCCAGCCCACGCGAACGCAGCCCTTCCAGAAGGGAGTTGACGACACCCACCACGAGCACGGTCGCGTCCGTCGGCAGATCGAGCAGCGCGACGACGGCCTTCGCCCGGGCCCGGGACTTCTCCAGCGACGCCCCGGCGGGCAGCGGGACGGGCCGCGCCCCGTTCTGTGGAGTGTGCGGAGCACCATGCATCAGATAGGCGTCCAGCGCGGCCACGCGCACCGGCAGCAGCGGATGCTCCAGCAGGTGAGCCACGTTCGCGCCCACACAGTCCTCGACCGCACGGTCGGGCAGCGCCCCGGGCTCGACCGCGCACGAGCCGACGGCGCCGGCGAGACGCAGGCTGAGGACCTCGTTTCGGTAGCCGGTTCCGCGCCCGTCGTGCCGTACCGCTTGCCGCGTGGTGAAGGCCACGGCGATCCGCTGCGTGGCCGGATCCGGACCCACCTCACCGGCGCGGACGCGCGCCACGAGCTCGTCGTACGACTCGTACGTCTCGAATGCCGCCCGGCGGGCCATGCCGGCAGTGGCGGTCATCGGATCACCAGCCCGGACCGAAGCTCACCGAGCAGGACCTCGACGTGGTCGCGGGCGCCCAGCCCCTCGGCGTCACCCGCCATGACGTGCCCGAGGTACTCGTTGTTGCTGCCCGCTGCTTTCACCTGCTTGCCGGGCGCGGCGAGCTGCACCTCCAGCACACCGGGCGCGTCTCGGAGTTCGCCACCGTCCAGTGACTCGAGCGTCCCCGAGGTCGCCGGCACGAGGAAGCCGATGGCCGCGCTGCGCAGCCCTGTGTCGCTGCGCCGCAGGTCGGGCTCGCGGCCGAGGGACACTTCCACGAAGGCCGCGGCCAGGTCGATGCCGGTCATGTGGCGGACCAGCTCGGTGATGCGGTTCCCGGCGGGCCGCGGGTTGACCTCTACCACGCGCGGACCGGCGGAGGTCAGCTTGATCTCGGTGTGCGCCACGACGCCGTCGGTCAGGCCGAGGGCCTTGAGCGCGGCGAGGGCGGTCTGCTCGGCGGCTTCGGCGTCGGCGGCCGACAGGGCGGCCGGGAACATGTGCCCCGTCTCGATGAACGCGGGCGCCCCGCCGATGCTCTTGTCGGTCACGCCCACCACGTGGACCGCGCCCGCGTGCGACACCGTCTCGACGCTCACCTCGGGGCCGTCCAGCAGTTCCTCCAGCAGGACGGCGGGCTCCCGGCGCTGTCCGCGGGCATTGACCGGGAGGTCGGCCAGCGCGCGTACGGCGGCGGCGAGTTGCTCCTCGTCGTCCACGCGCCGCACGTACATGCCCGCGCACAGGTCCACCGGCTTGACGACCAGCGGGTAGCCGATCTCCCTCGCCGCCCGGGCGATGTCGGCCCACTCCTCGTGCACGGCGAAGCGCGGCCCGGGGACCCCCGAGTCGGCGAGGACACGGCGGGTGGCGTCCTTGCGGCAGGCGTCCTCCACGGCCTCCGGGGTCGAGCCCGGCAGCCCCAGGTGCCCGGCGATCCGCGCCACAGTCGGCAGGTAGTAGTCGCAGGAAGTGATCACGCCGTCGAAGCGCAGCACTTCGTGCAGCCGCTCGATCTCCGGCAGCAGGGCGTCGGTGTCGTTGGTGTCGGCGGTGATCACGTTGCGGGCGCCGAGCAGCGGGTGCGTCGCCCCCTCGGGCGCCGAGCGGAGGTAGTGGTGCAGGTCGCGGGTGAGGAACGTGAACTCGTGCCCGCCCTCCCGGATCGCCCGTGGCAGCAGTCTGCTCATCGACCCGACCCAGCTCTCGACCATCAGCAGATGAGCCACAACTCCCCTTTTCGTGCCAGCGGTTCAGACGTCAGGGCAGCCCGGAGAACCCTCGGGCGGGAGGGACCGGGCTTTGCGCACCGCACACGCTATCGATAATCATTTTCATTTACCAGTCCCTATACCGAAGCCGTCGGGAGACAACCCCTTGCCTCGTCCCAGCGCTCTGCTGTGCGCCCTCGCCGCCGCGGCGGCCCTGTTGCCCGCCACCCCCGCGCAGGCCACCGCCCCCGAAACGCAGCCCCTCCACTTCGACGCCTGCCCCGACTCCGTGCCGAGGCCCGCGGGCCCGGACCGCGTCGAGTGCGGGCGGATCAGCGTCCCCCTCGACTGGAATCGCCCCCAGGGACCGCGCATCGAGGTGGCGGTCTCGCGTGTGCCCGCCTCCGGCACCCCCGCGGAACGCCGCGGCATCCTGCTGGTCAACCCCGGCGGCCCCGGCGGATCCGGCCTGCCCTACGCGGTCACCAAACGCGCCAAACTCCCCGAGAGGGTGCGGCGTTCGTACGACGTCATCGGCTTCGACCCGCGTGGAGTCGGCCGGAGCGCACCGGCCGACTGCGGCGCGATGGGCGGTCTCTTCGGCAGCCCGGGCGCCGACCCCGTACCCGTCGGACCGGCGACGGAACGCGCCTACCTGGCGTCACTGCGGAACACGGCCGACGACTGCGCGGCGGGTGCCGGCGCCATGCTGGCGTACCTCTCGACGGAGCAGACCGTCCGGGACATGGACGCGATACGCGCCGCACTCGGCGAACCGAGGGCGAACCTCCTCGGCGTCTCCTACGGCACCTATCTCGGCGCGGCCTACGCGGCCCGCTTCCCGCACCGCACCGGTCGCATGGTCCTCGACAGCGTCGTCGGCCCGTGGGACTGGTACGACTTCGACGTCATTCAGAGCCGGGCACTGCTGCGCCAGCGCGACACCTTCTTCGCCTGGACCGCCGGCCATCCGGACCGCTTCGCCCTCGGTGGCAGCGCGGAGGCAGTACGCCGTGCCTACGTGCACGCCCGCGAAGGGCTCACCGCCAGGCCGGTCGCCGGCTTCGGTCCGGCGGAGTTCGACCGCGCCGTCTACCGAGCCCTCGGCCGCACCGAACGCTGGGCCGGTCTCGCCGACGGCCTGCGCACCTACCTGCGCGACGGCAGCCCCGACGCCCTCCGCCCCGCCACAGCCTTCGACAGCCCCGACTCACGCAACTACGAAGCCGCCAACCGCATCGTCAAATGCGCCGACGCGCCCGCACCCACCCCCCACCGAATCCTGTCGGACATCCGCCGCACCCGGCGCCTCGACCCCCAGCCCGTCCTGACCGGCATGGAGGCGTCCACCTGCGCCTACTGGCACCACCGCTCCGTCCAGCGCACCTCGCTCGGCAGCCCCGACGCCCCGCCCCTTCTGCTGGTGGCCTCCGCCCACGACCCCGTCACCCCCATCGAGGGAGCCCATCGGCTGCGCCGCCTCCTGCCCGGCTCCCGCCTGGTCACGCTCGACAACGACTACTCCCACGGTGTCTTCGCCAGTCGTGGCAACGCCTGCGTGGACGAGACGGCGGCCGCGTACCTCGTCGATGGGACGGTGCCGACGGCGGACGTGCGCTGCACGGGGCCCGGACTGCCTGCGGTGCGATGACTCGGACCCCCTCCGAGCATTTTTGAAAAGCGTTTTCATCTGGCTGGCATGGCGGGACCCGGACCGGGCACCGACTCCGGGTCCCGCCGCGCGCTCGGCGCCACAACCTGACGTCGGCGAGTGCCTGACGGCACACCGCACCGGTCACGACGAGACGTTGGCCGATGGCGGCGGTGGACGTGGCTACGCGCGCCAGGTACCTCGCGTCCACCACACCGTCGTTGTGAGTGAACACATGGCGGGTTGCCCAGGTCTCGGCGAGCCGCTGCCAGGTCGTGGGGTCCAGAGGCGCCCGGATGTCGGTGTGCCCGGCGAGGGCTTCCACGATGCTGAGGAGGCGGGGAGGTTTCCGCATACGGGGCAGTAGCGGTGCTCGCCGAATACGGCGTACTAGTGCCGCGTCAGGCAACGTTCGCCCTGGCGATGTCCTTGCGCAGGCACCGGAACGGTTACGTGTCCGAACCTGAACTTTGTCGGCCACTGTGGCCAGTGCGCGCTGAACGCTCCCATCGGGAACGGATCCCGATCGGCGCGTCACGGAGTACAGGCGGCGGTATCAGCCAAGGTGCCGGGCGAAGAACCGCAGCGTGCTGTCTATCTCGAATGCCGGGACCTCACCGTGCTTGCCGGGGTTGGCGTGCAGCGTCTTCTCGGTCGAGGCGAAGGCGTCGAACAGTGCCAGGCTCTGGGTCCGTGGCACTCGCTCATCGTCCCACTGCACGAGGAACTCCACCGGGACGGTAATCCGCGCGGCGGTCTCGGCTGACACCTCAGCACCGCCCAGGCCCAGCACCGCCGCCCGGACCCGGGACTCGGCGGCAATAAGCGGGACACCGATCACGCAGCCCAGCGACACACCCCAGTAGCCAACTGGGCCAATGCCAACATGACTGAGCTTCTGGACCGCGTTGAGGACTGTCTGCCATTCCGGCACGATCTGGCGGACAACGAGCGCCTGGAAGCTGGCGATCAGCGGGGCCAGTCCCTCACCGGCGTCAAGCCGGGCCTCGTACTCGGTCGCGATCCGGGTGAACTCCTCATGTTCCGGCCGGTCACCGTGGCTAGGCGCATCGACCGCCACCACGGCGAAACCGCACTCGGCCACGAAGCGGCGCGCACGGTCCACGATGCTGGGGGCCTTCTTGTTCTGACCGCCGCCGTGCCCCATTACAACCAGCGGGCGGGTCCCGTCGGCACCTCGTGGAGTCCATAGCACGCCAGGGATGTCGCCGAGGAGAAAGAGCTGTTCAAAGACGCCGTCGGACGACGTCTCAGAGGTAAAGCGCATAGCGTGTCGGGCCTTTCGGGATGCCTGCTGCGGGCGCTTTCCAGTGTGATCGCCGCAAATCACGAGTAAGTGCTAGTGCGGCATCCCATTGCCCGTCCTGCGGCCAGTCGATGACCTGCACCGCGATGGTCCTCTCGCTGCCGGAGGAGGACGGGAAGCGTGTCTGTCGAAGTGTGTGGCAGTGCGGGGAACGGCACCTTTGGTGGATTGGAGCGATCGTCCGGACGAGGAGCTGGAGATCTGCCCTTACCCCGGGCACTTCGGTGCCTGACGTGGGGTGCCATAGGGGTACTGATCGTCAGGCGACGTTTGCTCTGGCGAGGCCGGGGGCATCGCAACAACGATTCCGTGGGTCTTTTCGACGGCCCGGTGGATCGCGTCACGGCGTGCGACGAGCCGCTCGACCATCTCGGGCTCAGCCGGCCGCACGGAGACGGTCCCCCGATCGGCAGTCGCGGCAGTGTCCGGGTGCGGGGGCGCGGAAGGCCCGTTCACAGCCGTCGCAGGTCTGGAAAGGCAGGACAGCCGCCGGACGGTCCACGGGGTGCGCCGACGGGGGTGGAGCGGGCAGGAGTGCCTCGCGCAGGCGGAAGGCGAGGATGGCTGCGGGACGAGCTCGGAAACGGTCCGGGAGCCTCGTGGTGAGCAACTCGGTGATCTGGGGTGCTTCGACGCCCGCCGCGAGCCACTGGGCAACGGCCGGTGCCAGGCGGGCGGCCTCCTGCCCGGAGAGGACCAGACGCGGATCGACCCGGCGCAGGGCGGCGAGTACGGCGACTGCCCGCGGGTCGGCGTCGGGCAGCGGGATCGGAGTCTCCGCCCCGGCCTGGGTGGGTGCGTGCACCGTTTCCTGCACGGTCGCGGATGTGGGCGTGGCCGCCGCAGCGGCGGGCTGCTTTCGGGACCGACGCGGCTTCGGCGGCTCGGGAGGCCCGTCCGGATCAGGGCCACCGCCGGGGACGTCGTAGAAGTACGTCCGGGTACGGATGTGACCACCGGGCCCGCGCTCGCGGCGGCGCTCCAAGTAGCCCGCCTGCTCAAGCTCTCTGAGCGCCCGGGAGATCAGGATCTCGCCCTCGGTGAAGTGCTCGCACAGGGCGGCGATGCTCACGGGAGTACCGGTGGGCAGGGAGAGGATGTAGACGGCCACGCCGACCGTGACCGCGCTGCCGCGTCGCTGGGCGAGGGCGTTGGAGACCACGGTGAAGTCGGCCGTGAGGCGGGTACGTACGTGGATCACGCCGGAGGTCGGTGCTCCGGCGTCGGCGCGCAGGCGCGCGTTAGACTGCGGGTCAGCCATCGGGAAGTCTGTCTCTTCCTGATCGGTGAGGCCCTCGTTCGGGATTGCCGTCCCGGCCGAGGGCCGTATCTGTTTGCGGTTGTCGCGGCGAACGTAACGGCCCGTATCCCGCCCCTGCAAGCCGGTCACTCGGACGGGTGACGCGAGCCGGGAGGGTGGGTGGGCGGGTAGTTCTTTCTCCCGGTTCTTTAGGAGGCCGGCGGACCGCCGGGCCCTCGCGGACAAGGATCCGGCGGCCCCGGAAGACGGGCCGTGACCGGGCCCTGGCCGCCTCAGACGCGGTGCTGACCGGTCTTCAACTCGCCTATGAACGCCGCCCAGGAGCCGGCCTCGAAGTGCAGAGCGGGACCGTTCGGTGCCTTGCTGTCACGGACGGGGACGGCGCCGGGGAACCCGTCGGCCACCTCCACGCAGTTGCCGCCCTCCTGATTTCTGTAGCTGCTCTTGCGCCACACGGCGCCGTTCAGATCGGGACGGGACCTTCGCTCCACGGTGATTGTCCTCCATCACGGATCGGATCATGTCGAGCGACATGATCGGGGGCAGAGCTGCCGCCCGGAGCCGATCGTGGGTCAGCGCAAACCTCTTGACCTCGGCCGGATCCTCGATGAGTTGGCCGTAGTGCGCGCCCTCCGTGTAGGCGACTTCCGAGTCGTCCGGAAGCGTGAGAAGTGTCAACGAGCCCCCCATGGCGTCGTGCTCGCCCTGGTCGAACGGCAGTACCTGCACGGTGAGGGGGGTTTCGGCTGCGGCATCAAGGAGTCGTTCCAACTGTGCTTGCATCACCGCTTGGCCGCCGACTGGGCGTCTCAGTACCGCCTCGTCGAGGACGACCCACAGCTCCGGCCGATCGGGCGCGCTGAGCCGGTCCTGCCGTCCCATGCGCGCAGTGAGCCTCTCTTCCAACTGCGCGTCACTGCTGAGTGAGGTGTGTTCATCCTGAACGTGCAGGTCGCGGGTGTGGCGTGGGTGGGGCCGTGCTCGTGCTGGTCGTCGGGGGCTGTCTGCGGTGAAGATCGTCGGTCAGCGGGCGATCTCGTGCTGGTTGAGGATCATCAGCGCGCGGACGAGTCGGGTGGCCCACTTCACGTCGAGGCGGAGCTTGGTCAGCACGCGCCAGTTCTTCAAATGCGCAAACGCGTGCTCACACACCGCCCGTTCTGCCGCGATCAGCTGGTTGGCCAGCTTCTTGGCGGCCGGGAGCTTCTTGCCCTTGGGTTTCTTGTAGCCCGTGATGATCGCCGGATCGGCGTCGGTGTCGTCGTCGTCCAGGCCGACGAAGCCGAGGTCGGCGATCGCGGCCAGGCCGGCCGCGCGCAGGTGGCCGACGAGATCGTCGTGGCGGCAGGCGGTGATCGGGGAAGGATCTCCTGCGCGTCCTTCACTCGACGGGCCAGACGAGAGTGACGCACGCCACCGGCACGCAGGTCAGCGGCATCTGGCGCGTCATGTCCGGCATAGGCGGCGTGCGTGCGGGCGGTGGCTTCCCGGGTCCACTGCCGCAAAGCCGCATCGGACGCCGGGGCCGGGGCGCCGAGCAGTCGATGACCGTCCCGATGTGAACCTGGCGATCGTTTCCTACGGTGTGCAGGCGTAGACGCAGGGCGTAGCCCTGGCGTGCCACCACATCGCGGGTGATCACGCTGTCAGGGCCGCCGAAGACCCACTCGATGTGCCCTTCCCGAGCGCCGAGGCTCTCGGCGGTGGACGACGGCAGCGTGGCGACGCCGAGCGCCTTGGCGTTGAAGGTATCGCCTTGCAGGACGTACGAGCGGAGCACGACCAGCAGCGGCAGCTTCGAGCCGTCGTTGATGTACAGCATCGCGTTGAAGAAGTTGTTCCAGTACTGGACCGCGTAGAACATCCCGACCACCGCGATGACGGCCTTCGACAGCGGCAGCACGATCCGCAGCAGGATGCGCGGATCACCCGCGCCGTCGAGGCGCGCCGCCTCGTGGAGCTCGTCCGGGATGCCCTGGAAGAAGGCCCGTACGACCACGATGTTGAAGGCGTTGAGCATGATCGGGGCGATCAGCGTCCCGTATGTGTCGATCATGCCCAGCTCCTGGATGACCAGGTAGTTGGGGATGATGCCGGGGGTGAAGAGGAAGGTCCCGAGGACGATCAGCAGCAGCGGCTTGCCCGCCACCGTGCCCGGCCGCGACAGCCCGTACGCCAGGGCCACCGTGCAGAGCAGGCTGAGCGCCGTGCCGACCAGGGTGATGACGACGCTGACCACCGCGGCCCGCGTGACCACGCCGCCGGAGAGGACCACGTTGTAGGACTCGAAGGTCGGATTGCTCGGGAAGAGCACGTAGCCGCCGTTGGCCGCGAGCTCCTCCTTGGTCGCCAGGCTGTTGCCCAGGCAGAGCAGGAACACAAGCGGAGCAGGGCTTACCAATCTCCCAAACGTCTCAATTTCGCCTCCACCACACCTTGGGAACCATCCTTCACGTCTGCTAGCTTCCCCGTTCGATCCCGAACTGCCGTGACACAACGGCAGCTTCGAGACAACAGGCATGTCTTCAGACATGGCTTCAGACATGGGAGGCCCCATGAACAGAAGCGCCGCCGTGCCCCTCGGCGCGGCCTTACTCCTTCTCCTCGGCACGGCCGTGCCCGCCGCCGCGGGAACCCCCGGCGACGGCGCGGCCACCGACGGGGCGACGCTCTACCGCGACAACACGGTCGACGTCTCCTACCGCCAGGTCGCCCCCGGCGACGCGGCGTGGAGCCAGGTCCCGGCCGCCCTCCGCGGCAGAGCGACGGAGGGCTCGTACGTCGCCCGGCTCCAGCTCGAGAACGTCTCCGATCACCCCGTCTCCAAATGGTCGCTGACCTTCGAGCTCTCTGACCGCATCACGGACACCTCCGCCGCGAAGCTCGCCGCCCCCCAGGACGCGCGCACGACGCTCCAGGGCGTCGGCCCCACGAACACCCTCCAGCCGGGCAGGACCGAGACCGTCTGGTACCGCGCCGAGCCCGGCGCCAAGGCCGATACCCCGACCTGGGCGTCCTTCGCCAAGCACGGCATCTCGCCGACGGAGGACACCGACGGCGACCGCCTCCCCGACGACCTGGAGGTGCGCGCCAAGCTCGACCCCAAGTCCGAGGACACCGACGGCGACGGCCTCTCCGACTTCGCCGAGCTCGGCTACCGCTTCAGCACCCCGCTCAAGGCCGACACCGACGGCGACGGCACCAAGGACGGCGCCGAGGACCCCGACAAGGACGGCCTCACGGCCGCCCGCGAGCTCAAGCTCCGCACCACGCCCACCCGCGCCGACACCGACCAGGACGGCCTCGCGGACGCCCGCGAGCTGAAGCTCCGCACGGAGCCCACCAAGGCCGACACCGACGGCGACGGCGTCCAGGACGGCGAGGAGACGAGGCTCAACGCCTCCCCCCGCGCTAAGAACTCCGCCTTCGACGTGACCCGCCGCGCGGACGGCGGCGCCACCGCCGCCGAGGCCACGCTCAAGGGCCTGCGCGCCAAGCAGGTCGGCGGCTTCCAGGTCACCAGGCTCCCTGCCAAGCAGCGGGAGTTCCCGGAGTCCACTCCGGGCTACCTCGGCAACGGCTTCCAGGTCTCCGCCCCCGCGGACGGCGCCGCAAGGCTCACCTTCCGCCTCGACCCCGACCGTACGGAGGGCACCGCACCGGCCCTCTACCGCTACGACGAGAAGGCCCGCCACCTCGTCAAGCAGTCGGGCCAGCAGCGCAGCGGCAGCACGATCACGGCCACGGCCGACGGCTCCGCCAAGTACGTCGTCCTCGACAGCCACGCCTTCGACAAGGCAGGCCCCAAGGCCCCTGGCAAGCGAATCCTCTCCGACGGCCCCGGCGACGGCGGAGACCCGGGTGACCCGGGCGACCCGCCCCCGACCGACATGCTGATCCACCAGTCGTCCTTCCGCGAGGGCCGCCGCAAGGCCCCCGACCCCCAGCGCCCGCCCGTCCCGGCCGACCCGCGCGTCGCCGACGACCTCACCTTCAACGACTACAACTTCGACGAACTCACCGACCTCGGCTGGGAGTTCTGGGTCGCCCGCATCACGCCCGAGTCCTGGATGTGGGCCGAGTTCAACGACATCATGAACTTCGGCAAGCTCGGCGCCGACGCCGACTACGCCCAGTCCGTCGACGACCTCCGCAACGCCTTCCGCTACGGCCGCGGCGGCCAGGGCGCGGGCACGGTCACCGTCGACGACAACTTCGACCCCGGCCGCTACCTCTACCGCGGCTCCGGCACGGCCCTCTCCCGCGCCGTCGGCGCCTCACCGCAGGAGAAGACGTACACCGACAAGGCCGGCCAGATCATCAAGCAGTCCCTCATCGACAACAAGGGCCGCACCGATCAGCTCAAGGTCCAGGAGGACCTCTCCAAGAACCTCCTCTTCCAGGAGTTCCTCCGCCAGGACGTGAAGTACCCGGTGTACGACTTCTCGCTCTGGGACGCCAACCAGCGCGCCCTCTCCATCGCGATCCACCAGTTCCACGGCCACACGATCGCGCTGAAGGACTACAAGGTCGAGGGCAACTCCTTCTCCGGCAAGCTCGTCTTCCACTCCTACGACCACTTCGGTCTCGACCCGGACGACGAGATCACGGAGTACGGCTTCATCGACTGGTTTACGCTCCAGCACTATGACCGGTTCGACGGGAAGTACCCCCCGCCGATCGCGCAGGCGGACATCGAGATCCCCATCAGCGGCACGTTCTGACCTCGCCGACCTGATGCCCCACAGGCGCTCGCCGGGCCGGGTCCTGGTCGTCACGCTGCTCGTCGTGACGGCCGGGTACCTGGCCTGGCGGGTCGCCGTCCTCGCGGGCCTGGAGGCCCACTTCGGCAGCGGCTCAGACGAGCAGCGCTTCAACCGGCTGCAGCAGGAGTACGACCGCCGCGAGGACGCCTTCGCCCGGGCCGACGCCCGGATGCGGAAGCTGATCGCGGAACACCCCCGGGCCGAACGCATCGACTGGAGCCGGTACCGGACCTGCGTCCGTGAGCCCGGCCGCCCCTCCGACACGTGCACGACGACGCCCCCGCGCGACCAGAAGGTGTACGACGCCCTCTGGGGCGTCAGCGTGATCCTCTACCAGCGCAAGGACGAGGGCCGCACGTTCTACCGCTTCTACCACGAGGACCCCCCGCGCTACACGATCATGCGCGCCCCCGAGGACACCGCGGAGGAGGCCGAGGAGTACGCGGACGCCCACGGCTTCCGCTCCACCCGCCCCCTCGGGCCCGGCTGGACGATCCTCGGCCCGATCGACGACATCGGCCGCGAGGAGAAGCAGTTCCCGTAGGAGGGCTCGCAGAACGCTTCGCCGGGAAGCAGCAGGGAAGCAGCAGGCACGAGAGGAGACCCCCACCCACGCCACACCCGCGACCTGCACGTTCAGGATGAACACACCTCAGTGTGAGGCCGACACGCAGAACGGCCCGCGCGTACTCCTCGGTCTGAAGCAGACCTGGCACGACATGCGCTGCGTACTCCGTGATGGACACCGCGCTCTCCGAGTACGCCATGAACTTCCGCGACCAGTCCGGAAACGCCTCGCGATACACATACGGCCACAACTCGACCAGCAGGTTGTCCGCGCCGAGGGCTGCGTCGAGCACCCGTGCCAGTTCCAGCGTCGGCTTCGCCCCGGAGGCCCGCTCGATCTGCGTGATCCGGGTGCTCACCACGTGTGTCTTCTGGCCGAGTTCCGCCTGGGTCAGTCCGGCTGCCGTACGGAGTCTGCGCACCCGCGATCCGAACAGCGCCGCCATCGACGTACTGGGGTCAATTCCGTTGGCCAAGGCGTCGCTTCCGTTCCTTACGAACCGAAAGGTAAGGCTGTGTCACCTTCCGAGCGTAGGGCCGTCCGACGACTCTTGAGTACGGAACGTGACGACTCGCGTACATCGCGGGACGTCCCAGGAATCGACAGGCAAGGGCGGACACGCTGTGCTGACAGGTACGACCACCTCGGGCGAAGAACCTCGAAGGATCGCCGGAGCCCCTGTGGCGGAATCCGCCGTGCTCGACGGCGAAGCCACCGAACACCCGCTGCTCGCAGCGCAGTTCGCCTCCTCACCCCGTGGCGCAAGGCTCGCTCGACGCCTCGCCGTGCGGCGCATGGAGGAGTGGGGATACCCGCCGGCGTCGGACACGTCGTGCACGATCGCCCTCGTCGTCGGCGAACTCGCCGCGAACGCCGTGCAGCACGGCCGCGTACCGGGGCACGACTTCTGCCTCCGGCTCCGCCTTGACGAGGTGTCGGGCCTGGTCCGGATCGAGGTGGCCGACGCAGCCGCCGCGAAACGACCACCCGCCGCCCCGCCCTCGTCGTACCCCGACGGCGAGTCGGGCCGCGGCCTGCTCCTGGTGGACGTCCTATCCGTGCGCTGGGGCTCGACGCCTCGTCACCCCGTGGGCAAGACGGTCTGGGCGGAGGTGTCGACCGAGGCTTCAACGGAACTCACCCGGACTACTCAGTGATTACGGATCGACACGCGCTGGGCCACGAAGAGCCGTGCGGGCGCCAGGGCATCAGCCTGGCGCTTGTACGCGAAAAGCTCAGTTCGCGTGCGGCCGACCGTCTCGGACCCATGTCACCACAACCAGAGCTGCGGTGACGTACATCAGGACGCTGAAGGTGGCTACGGATTCGACGTACTGCTCGTAACCGTCTGCGCGCAGCTGAAGCGCGAGGGAACCAAGAGCAGTCCCAAGCGCCGCGGTAGCGGCAGCCATGGCGACGAATGGGGCCTTCGTCATTGGTGCTTCCTCCAAGCCACGAGACGATTGATCAAGACCGAGCCTACATGCATGCCATGTCACTGCCGGAAGCGATTGTGGACGGTCGGCCAAGCACCAAATTCCACTCCGCATCTGTCAGTTGCACTCGCAGGCGTGGCTAGGGCGCGCTGTTCGGCGAGGACGAACCTCGTCAGTCGTGCGCCCTACCTCATCGTCGCTGATCGTCTTATGATCACTACTCTGCGTAGGAGGGGGCGTGGTATGGCGGCTGGTGGATCGGCGTCGCGGCGGGCGCAGGAGGCGCGACGGCAGGAACGGCTGCTGAGGGAGCAGTGGCAGGCGGCCCGGCAGCAGGCTCGCCGATGGGAAGCCGCCGGTGAGGGCGAACGCAGGGTTGCGGCCCAACTGTTGGTCCTGACCGCGCGAGGGTGGCGGTTACTGGTGGACCGCAGGTGGCCGGGGACGCGGGCGGCCAATGTGGACATGCTGTTAGTCGGTCCCGGCGGTGTGTTCGTCCTCGACGTCAAGAACTGGCGCTTCGCACCGGAGACTTCGGACGGAAAGCTCTGCGTCGGCGGCGAGCCCCGTGACGAGCACGCGACCAAGCTCCTTGCCGTGACGAAGGTGGCCGAGTCGGCGGTGGCGTCCTTGGGGATGTCCCCGGTGGCGGTCCAACCCCTCATGGTTTTCGCGGGGCATCGCGTGGATGCCGAAGTGGGCAGGATTCGACTGCTGGGGGAGCACGAGGTCGGACCCGCATTGCTCGCGGAGCGACACCGACTGCGCGCCGAATCCGTACGTGCTATTTCCGACCATCTGGAGCGGGCCTTTCCCGAGTACGAGGGATCCTCCGTGTCACAGGCAGCACCGTCTCCGCCACGGGCACAGCCTCAAGAAGAGCTGTCCGACGGACTGTTCGACCTCGACGGCCTGCGCGAGGCGGCTCTGGAAGAAGCGCTGCGGGCCCCGATCGAACAGTGGATGACCTTCCTCCACCCCGACCAGGTGGCTTTGGTGCGCCGCAACTGGGCCGGCCCCGCACGGATCAGCGGCCCGGCGGGCACTGGCAAGACGGTCGTCGGCCTGCATCGCACGGCCCACCTCGCCCAGCGCACCACCGGCCGGACCTTGTATGTCACCTTCGCCAACAACCTCCCACGGGTGCAGGCCACCTTCCTCAAGGCAATGTCTCCCGCCGTGGCCGACAGGGTCGACTTCCGCAGCCTGCACTCCTGGGCCCAGGAGTTCCTGCACGACTGCGGCGTCCCGGTCCGGTTGCACGGAGAAAAGGCCCAGACCGCCTTCAGTCTCGCCTGGAAGCACGTCGGCCGCGACAGCTGCCTGACCGAGATCGACCCGGGCCCGGTCTACTGGAAGGAGGAGATCGACCACGTCATCAAGGGGCGCGGCATCACTTCCTTCGAGGAGTACGCCACGGTGCCCCGCCGACGCCGCCGTGCGAGCCTGCGACGTCCGCATCGGCAGGCCGTCTGGGCTCTGTATGAGGCGTACGAAGCGCTCCGCATCGAGCGCGGCGTGCACGACTTCAACGACGTCCTCTCCCTCGCCCTGGCAGAGGCACGCCGCGGCACAGGACAACATCGCTACGCGGCCGTGATCGTCGACGAGGTCCAGGACCTGACCCTGATCGGGGTGCGGCTCCTCCACGCCCTCGTCGGCGACGCTCCCAACGGGTTACTGCTGGTCGGCGACGGCCAACAAGCCGTCTACCCCGGCGGGTTCCGTCTGTCCGACGCCGGCATCGACATCCGCGGCGACCGCGGACAAGTGCTGCGCACCAACTACCGCAACAGCAAGGAGATCCTCGACGCGGCGCTCACCATCGTCGCCGAGGACTCTTTCGAGGACATCGACGGCCTGCGTACACCAGGCCGCCGAGACGTCGACCTCACGTACCACGACGGCCACGTGATCCGCGTATCGAAACCGACACCGCCCGAGCACGACCAAGCCCTTCTCAAGGCCCTGCACAGCCTGCCTCCCGAAGCCCGCGCCGACACCGCGGTGCTGTGCCCCTCCATGCGAGCCATCGGCCACTACCAGCGGCTCCTCGAACGGTCGGGCATCCCCGTATGTCTGCTGGAGCACTACGACGGCCGCCCCGTCGACGCCGTCAAACTCGGCAGCTACCGCCGGGCCAAGGGGCTGGAGTTCAAGCGCGTCTACCTCCCTGACCACGACGCGGCCGTGTCGAACGCCTCCCGCACGCCCGACGCGGAAGCCTCCGAAACGGGACGCGAGCGCAGCGAACTCTCCCGCAGCCAGCTCTTCGTGGCCATGACCCGAGCGCGTGACGTGCTGTGGCTAGGCAGTGTGAATCGGCAGCGGGAGAGGTGATGATGGACGGGACTCGTGGCCCCGCTCGCTCGCCTCGGAACCCCAGATGCACAGTCGTGTGGGGTGTGACTAGGGGGACAAGCTGAGTGCGGGCAGCTCCTGGGTGTCCTCCCAGGAGGCTGCGCCCAAGATCTTCCCCCAGTTTTCTCCCAAACGATCACCGGAGACGCAGGAAAGGCCTGATCCTCAGTGAGGATCAGGCCTCTGACCTCGTGTTTCGGCTGTCGGGGCGGCGGGATTTGAACCCACCACCTCTTCGTCCCGAATGAGGTTCGGGTGCTGATCTTGCCAGCCTGGATGGCGACTGCCCTGGTCAGAGCGTCGGACTGTCGTGGTCTCGGGCGGTCTCGAAAGGGCTCGGGGAGCGGGTTGGCTCCCAGCGGGAAGCGGTCAGCGTATGTTGTCGAGCTGGCGCATCAGCTCAGTGACCAGCGCGTGGTCGCGAGCGACGTCGGAACGCTCGGACGGATCCAGCTGGATCCGGTACTTCTGGATCCACTCATTCCGCTTCGTTTCTCGGGCCGCGAACACGCGCTCGGCTCTGCCGTACACGACGGCGAACTCCTCCGGCAGCTCATCCTTGACCCCTTGCTTCAGGATGAAGTCCACCAGTTCCTCCAACAGTTCCAGGTACTCGATGTGTGGTTCGCGCTCAGGCTCCGCCGAGAGTCGGCGCAGCTCCTCCAGGGCGTTCCGAACCAGACCTTCGGTCGCCTGTTCGCGGGACGCTCTGGACGGTGTCCGGCGCAGCTGGTGGTACAGCGCGATGGACCAGTACCAGTCGCCGGCCTCCACGTACTCCAGCATTTCGGCGTGGATGGCGTCAGTCACCCTTTCCCGGAACCGTTGGGCGTGCTCCTGCGGCACCAACGGACTGGTGTCGAGAGAGTTGATCAAGCCCTCCAAGTGGGAGAAGGGTCCGTAGGGGGCGAACGGGGAGAGCGTTTCCCGCATCACATACGCGGCCAGCGTCGCAGAGTCCAGCAACTCAGCGGTCTCCAGTACCCACTCCAGACGGGTCGACCGGCTTTCGTCCTCACGCCACAACCTGGTCTCCACATCGTCTCCCACAGCTTGGACGATGGTGCTCACGGTCGACTCGTGCTCCCGCAGCCGTGCCAGGACGCCCAACCCGTCAGCCATACGAGCCGCAGCGACGAGCCGCTGCACCTGTTCCTCGTGGACGAGTGCCTTGAGGAGTTCTGAGTACTGGGCCCGGTCGGCGTTGAGGTGGAAGCGGACGTAATCCTCGATCGATGGGTTATGGAACGCCACGCGCCCCTCTTCGATCGAGACCATCGTGCCGTCCAGCACCTGCAGTGCCCTACGGAACGTTCGGCCATCCGCCACCCGGCCCATCTCCTTGCGGTACCGGTGCCACGATTCCTCCAGGTCGTCCAGACCGGCAGACCTAAAGGTGAACAGCACCTCCAGCATGTGGACGGCCTCGTCCGTCAGCTCGTTCTCCACGATGTGTTCCCAGACGCGACGCGGGTCGTCCAGGTTCTCCAGCATCGCCGCGGTGACGTCCTGGCCCCGGCGCGTGGACAGCCGGAGAGTTTCCTCGACCAGACGCGGGTTGAAGTTCTTGTGCCGGACTACCGGACGCCAGACATCCCGATCGGCGAACCGGCGCTTGTCGTCCGGTGCCAGGGAAGAGCGGTGGACGTGGTTGTAGAGGATCTGTCCCCGCACGCGAAGATCCAGGTCATTCAGCCGGATCACGCTGACCGCGTCCGACACGTCCGGCCCCGCCAGCCGGTCGTGCCGGAGACGGGCGTGTTCCAGCAGGTAGTCGCGGGTCGTCATCACCAGTGCCTTGCCGGGTGTCTCCTGGATCTCCCTCATCACGGACAGCAGGCGGTTGTCCTCGTTCTTGTTCAACGGCGCACCTAGGCTCGTACTCCCCAGGAAGTCGTCGTAGAGGAACACCTCCCGGGTGTCGCCGCGCCACAGGGTGCCGATCTCCTCGACGTCCTGGGAGATCTCGTGGACCTCGTAGCCGTTGCCCATCAGCCAGGCCGCGAGCATCAGCGCCACCGTCGTTTTGCCCACCCCGGGGATGCCGGCGATGACACAGACCCGCTGCGTCTCCAGAAGCTGCTTGGCTCGTTCGAAGCCCTCGTGCGGGACGAAGGTGTCGGCGACGCTGGGTAGCCGTTTCTGAAGCCACGACGAGCGCAGGTACTGGTCCTGGTTCAGCACGGTCTGAAGAACGGCGGTACTGCTCAGCCAGAGCCGGAAGTGCCGTCGGACCAGGTCCGGGCGGCGTAGGAGCTCGGCGACGATCTCGTCCACGCCGTACAGGTCGCCGGTGCTGCGCACGTATGGGGCGAAGGCACTGCGGAGCTCGTCCTTGCCGCCGACGGTCAGACCGACCGTCGTGGCGACGATGTAGCGGTCGGGTGCAAGTGCGCGAACCTTGGGCAGTTCATCCTTGATCAGGCGTCCGATCAGCTTCTTCTGGGTCGCGCGCGGCCAGTGCTTGCACTGCACGACGGTTGTCCCGGCGGGACCGGTGTGCCGCAGGTCGATGCCGCGGTCTCGGCCGCGCGGGAAAATTTCCAGCGGTATACCGAGGACATCACTGAACAGATCACGGCAGACCACCTCAAAATCATGGTCCGTCAACCGCCCCAACTCGAAAGAGTCCATGTCGTGTTCGCCTCTGGATGCCGACCAGCCTCCATTCTCCCGCAGCAGTCCGGGCGCTGGCCAATGCGGGTCAGGGCCTTGTCGTGGGGTTGTCTCCGGAAGACGTCTGGGCCTACGCCGCGAAGAGCTGACCCCACTGTCTTGGGAAGGGGAAAGCATGGGCGGGAGTCGATGGCACCCGCCGTGCGAGGTATCTCCGCCATAAGGGTGTCTCGCATCTCCGTTATGGCGATGTCGACAACCGGGATCTGAATCTGTAAGTCGTCCAATTTGTTGCTGCTGCATCTGGATTTGCTGCCATGGCCTAGAGATTATCGACTGCGTTGTTCAGGACCGAGGGGCGTCGAACCTGAGCCCATCGGGAACGCCCGAGCTGCTTTTCCCGCTCGCACGACCACCTCATCAGCACCTCGAGTCTCCATGTAGCCAGCTTGGTCGTCTTACGGGCGATTTCTCAAAAGCGAGGAGCCTCGCGTGGCGAGCGTGCCATCAATATTCGTCAATCATTGCCGACCGTGGCTATGAAGGTCTCCCAAGGGCCATAGACGTCTTGCCTGGATGGGCGAGGACCCACGGGAGTCGGCTGCGTCGCCGCTGAAAGGAGTTTTAGCCTGTGCGGCAAACCTAGCGCCCACAGTGTGGCGAGTCAACGAGTCGGACTTAGCGCCCAAGTTGACGCTCGCGCGTCGCATCTTCGGCCCTTATCGATTACCGCTCCGTATGTCAATTAATCGGGCTTTCGCTTGCGCTCGGCTGATCTGTCGTCCTAGCTTTCCCCACTGGATCGAGGGGAGGCCAACGGCATCGCTCGAGGTCCAGGTAATTCACTTTTCAATCCAGGGGGAGGCGTCTTCGAAGTGGAAGACGTGATCGAAGCCTGCGTCGAGGCGCTTATGGAGGACAGCGAGCGTCTGGGCCGGCTCGAGCGTGCTCACGTGGTTCAGGTTGCGAGCCGTCGAGGCATCGATCCGCAGCAGGTGGGGCGCGTCATCACGGTGCTGCGCGAGTACGGGGTGCTGAGCGAAGAACCGGGGGGCGAGGGTGCGGATCGCGGTGGGATCAGGACGGACACCGGGCCGACGGCGTCCAGTGGCGACAACCAGTCAGATGCCTACCCGGGACGGATCGGGCGCCACCGCATCTTGACGGCCGAGGAGGAAGTGGCGCTGGGCCGACGCATCCAGATGGGACTACGGGCAGCGGAGTCCGCAGAGGGTGGTGAGGTGTCGGATGAAGTGGCTGAGCTCGTACGTGACGGTGAGGCGGCCCGCAGGGTGCTCGTCCGGCACAACGTGCGCCTGGCTATCGATATCGCGAGGCGGTACTTGCCGAGCGCGGGCGACCTGGAGCTTGACGACCTGATCCAGGACGGAGTCCTGGGGCTCAACCGTGCGGCGGAGAAGTTCGATCCGACGCGGGGCTACAAGTTCTCGACGTACGCCAGCTGGTGGGTGCGGCAATCGGTAAGCCGGGCCATCGCGAACACTAGCTCTGCGGTCCGCTTGCCGGTGCACGTCCGCGACGACCTACGGCGTGTGCAGCAGTACGCGCGCCGTTTCGAGGAGCGCAACGGACGCTCCGCCACGGTGGCGGAGCTGGCCGAGGGATTGAGTGAGAAGCCAGAGGAGATCCAGGCTCTGCTGGACTACTCCGCCCCCATCATCCACCTGGATGTCCCAGTGGACGAGGAAGGCGGTGCCACTCTCGGGGATCTGGTGCTTGCCGCCAAGGTGGAACGGCCGGAGGACGAGATCATCCGAGGGCTCTTGAAGGAGCAGATCCTCACGACCATCAGCACTCTGCTCGACGGCACCGACCCACGTCTGGCGCGGTTGTTGGAGGGCCGCTTCGGACTGGATGGCGAGGATCCCATGACGCTCGACGCCTTGGGCAAGGAGTTTGGTTGCACCCGCGAGTGGGTGCGGCAACTGGAGAAGAAGTTGCTTGAGCGGCTGCGGGATAACTGCCGCCTCAGGCAGCTAACGCTGGAATTCTTGGCGATGGAGGCGGCGTGACGCAGGACGTGGTGGAGGCGCAGAGCCGGTTCGTGGACTGGCTTGACAGCCAGGTAACCGCAGAAGGGCGAGGGGACCGGCACAACGTCTTGGACGCGGACCCGGCCGGGGTGTACTGGTTGGGCCGGCTGGCTCCGGAAAGTGAAGCGGCCGCCGTACGTAGAGAGCGGCGCATGGACCCGTGCGCGATTGGCCTGCGAGTGCGGCCCGAGGTCGAGGGGCCATGGACACTGCGGGCACGCCTGCGTGCGCTGGCCTGGAACCAGGTGCGCGGTTCGGAGGGGCGAGGCGAGAAGTGGGAGAAGACGGCGTCGATCGACGTAGTGGTGCCGATCGAAGTCCCATTGGGTGCTGCGGGAGTGGCCTTCGGCAGGCGTCAGATCGCCGAGGCCCTGGACGTGGCGGGTGCGGTGGGCTCGTGCGCGGAGGTGCGCGTAACGGACGAGTCTTGGCGCGGCAGCCCTGAGCTCGTGGTGGAACTCGTCAACACCACGCCTGAGGGCTCGCGTCAGCGAGGCGAGCGCCATCTCTTCGAAGTGGAGCTGACGGTCCTGGACCTGCGGACCGCCCCTTTCCTGCTGGAATCCCTGCCCGAGAGCTTCCGCTACGACCGGCGTTTGCCGGCCATCGGCATAAACTGTGGTGTTGCTCTCCGGGGCGCCAATGAACTTGTTACCACCGATCAGGTGGTTGTCGATCGATATCGCCCTGAATACACCTTTGAGCGGACCAACGCCGGGGTGTTGCCGCTGACCTTCGAGCATCTGGCCCAAGAACCGGTGGCCACCCTCGCGCGGCTGGTGGAGGCGTATGAGGCTTGGGGACTCGAGCACTGGTCCTCGGAAGCCTTGCAACGCCGCGCCACAGAGGAGTCTTGGAAGCCGGAGATGTTCCAAGAAGCCGTGGGAGCCGCTGCGGAGCACACGGCCGAACTCCAGCGGCTACGTGCAGGCGTGGCCGTTCTGGAACAGGACGCCGATCTACGTCAAGCCTTCCAGCTCATGAATCGCGCCATGCGCCGCGCGGCCCGCGGGCGCTACGCGGGCTGGCGCCCGTTCCAGATCGGTTTCATTCTCTCAGTGCTGCCCTCCTTGGTGAACGAGGGCAAAGATTGGCAGCAGGTCGAGATCGTGTGGTTCGCCACCGGCGGTGGCAAGACCGAGACGTATCTCGGTCTGCTTGTCCTAGCCGCCTTTTATGATCGAATTCGCGGGAAGCTCGCGGGCATCACGGCCTGGAGTCGATTCCCGCTACGAATGCTGTCCCTTCAACAGACCCAGCGCTTCGCGGACGCCCTAGCCGCAGCCGAGCTGGTGCGTCGTGAACACGCGATCGGGGGGGATCCTATTTCTTTGGGGTACTTCATCGGCGCGGGCGCGACCCCCAACGAAATTCCTATCGCGCCCACCGAATACAACCCCATCGACGTGGACGAGCCTCGTATGGCGGACCGCTACCAGGTTCTCACCGCCTGCCCGTTCTGCGGGTCGAAGGAGATCCGCATGAAGTTCCACCGCGGTGACTGGACCCTGCGTCATCTGTGCGCGGCACCTGGGTGCCCCAGCGATGGCAAGCCGCTACCGGTGTATGTCGTCGACCAGGAGATCTACCGCTTCCTGCCCACCGTCGTTATCGGCACTCTGGACAAGGCCGCACTGATTGCCATGCAGGGAGGCATGCGGGGCTTCTTCGAGGGACCGGCCGGACGCTGCTCACGCCCCGGCCATGGGTTCACGTACGCGAAGCGCGCTAAGCGGCCAACCGGCTGCCTGGTCCCCGATTGTCCCGGCGAGACCACGCCGCTGGCACCTAGGGACCGCGCGCGATTCGCCCCCTCCTTCCGGCTGCAAGACGAACTGCACCTGCTACGTGACTCCCTGGGCGCGGTGGACTCCCACTACGAGTCATTGCTGGACGCCCTGCAGACGGAACTCACCGGTAGAGCCCCGAAAATTATTGCCTCGTCGGCGACTCTGACGGGATTCGAGCGTCAGGTAGAGGTTCTGTACAACCGACGCGGCCGGGTATTCCCGGTTCCTGGTCCCTCTGCTCGCGAGTCCTTTTGGTCTCGTGAGACGGATCGACTGCTCCGCAGGTTCGTCGCGGTGTGGCCGCGCGGAGTCACACTTGAGTGGGTCTCAGACCGGACCACGACCATCCTCCAGCAGTCTGTGCGCCGTCTACACGACGAGCCCCAGGCCGTATGTGCCGAGGCAGGCGTCGACCCCGTCCACGTGCCCATGCTTCTGAACCTCTATGGCACTCATGTGGTGTACGGCAACACTGTGCGTGATGTTGAGGCCGCCAGGCGCTCCCTCGGAACGCAGGTCCCCGTCACACCTCTCAACGCCGCCCAACTCACCGGTCAAACCCCATTCGAGGAAGTGCGCGAGACCCTGCAACGCCTCTTGCGTCCTGAGACGAATTTCCTTGACCGCCTGCACGTGATCACCGCGTCCTCGATGATCTCGCACGGCGTGGACGTCGACAGGCTGAATGTGATGACTGTGCTCGGCGTGCCGCTGACAACTGCGGAGTTCATTCAGGCTACGGCCCGCGTGGGACGCGCCCATCCCGGCTTGGTGTACGTCATCCACAAGATCGGCCGCGAACGGGATTCCGCCGTCTTCTCCCAGTTCAGGCCCTTCATCGAGCAGGGCGACCGCTTCGTGGAACCCATTCCCATCACCCGCGCCAGCCGTCGTGTGCTGGAGCTAACCACCAGCGCGGCAATCGAGTCCCGCCGTCTGTTCGTCCACGAACCGCGTTCGGCTGGCGGACGGCTGACCACCGTGGACCTGCTCCGGAAGTACACCGCCCAGACGGGCTTGACCGCTGAGGAGGAGGCGCGGGCCTGCACCGCCGCTCTGGGCGTGTATGAAGAACACCATCTGGCCTTCACCGACGTGACCCGTCAGCTCGAGACGTACTTCATGCGCCTGGAGAACCCGGGAGACGGAGCCAAGTGGCCCAATCAACTGCTCGCACGCGCACCCATGCGTTCCCTGCGTGATGTCGAAGCCCAGATCCCTGTCAGCGACGACTAACCAAACCAGGGAAGGCACAGCGATGAAGGACGAGCGCAGCGGATCCCAGATCCTCTACAGCTTCCTCCCACAGCAGACCGCTGACCTCAAGGGCGGAATCTGGCGCACCACTGAGTGGAAAGACCCGCGCCCCGTCGATGTCGAGGATTCGATCATTAGGGGTCGCCTGATCTCCGAACTCGAAGGCTGGGTAGGCCGCGGCCTGGACGCCACCGCCGTGAATTATCTGCGTGCAGGCGGCCCGGTCGAAGTCGTGGGGGTTAACCCCGAACGAGGAGTACGCGTCGAGCGCTTTCCCCTGGTATGGGTGTGCCGGGGATGCCGACGTGTGGAGACCGGCGCCGTCAAGACCTGTCAGTGCGGGAGCAACCACTGGAGGCAGCTGCACTTCGTCGGGTTCCATGACTGCGGACTGCTGGAACAACCCTCGATTCCTCTATGCCGGGAGCACCGACAGGTCCGCATGCCTCACCAGTCGAGCATGGATGCCGCACGCATCCGTTTCGAGTGTCCGGTATGCCAGAAGGAGATCCAGAAGGGCTTCGCATGGCGTAAGTGTTCCTGCGGGCGCCGATACTCAGAGGCCAAGAACGCGGAGTACCTGCGTTACAACGTCCACCGATCTGCCAGCGTCTACACGCCCCAGACCTTCACACAGATCAACCCAGCCAGCCGCGCCGCGATGCGCCGCGTCACCGAGTCTGGCGGACCGCGTCCTGCTCTACTTTGGGCCTTGGGCGGCTTTGAGGACTCCGAGCCTGGTGCAGGCCGCCAGACCCAGACCTCCCTGGTCGACCAGCTCGTCGCTTCCGGGCTAACCCGCGCGGTTGCCGAGCAGATGGCCGCCGTGGCCGGCGCAGCAGGAGAACTGGGTGCCGAGGAAGACCTCGGCGAGCTGGCTAATGCCCACAGCCTGCAAATCGAAGCCGCTGAACGGGAGGCCGTAGACGTCGCCTTGGCAGCTACCGAGAAGGGCTCCCGCCAGCGCGTTGCCGACCTCGTCACTGCTGCTACCCCGCCCGCTGTTCAGACCCGCTACCAAGTCCACTATCCCGCCGCTCTGCAGCGCGCAGGACTAGCTGGGGTTGACCTGTTCACAGACTTCCCCGTCCTCAAGGCCGTATATGGGTACACACGAGGCGGCGGTGAGCCTGGTACCTCCCGCCTGAGCCTGTTCACGGGCAAAAGCGGACGACGGATCTATGCCGACCTACGATCCACGGAGGCCCTGTTTTTCCGCCTCGACCCCCTCCTGGTCCACACAGCCTTGAGTCAACGCGGGCATGTACTACCGCCAGCAGACGACGCGCGCACCGCCCGCACCGTTCTCGCCGCTCATGTCACCCCCCCTTCTCGCTTCAGCGACCCGGACGACGCCTCGCCCGTCGGCCGGGACCTTCTCACCCTCATTCACTCCTACGCACACCGGGCCATCCGCCAACTCGCTGTCTTCGCTGGTGTCGACCGCGAGGGATTGGGCGAATACCTCATCCCTCGGCACAACGGCTTCTTCGTCTTCGCAGCCAGCCGAGGTGATTTTGTCCTTGGTGGCCTGCAAGCTGTATTTGAGAACGACCTGCACATCCTGCTCGCGAGCATCGCCGGTGCCGAGTCCCGATGTGCTATGGATCCCGCCTGTGAACGTAACGGCGGCGCTTGCCCCGCCTGTTTGCATCTGGGTGAACCCGCTTGCGACCACTTCAATCGCTATCTGAATCGCACCGCCCTTTTCGGCCCCGACGGCTTCCTCGCCACGTCCGCACACCACACGCCGTAGCTCCGAACGCCCATCACCCCGGCGCTCGCCCTGCCAATCAGGTCGGGCGAGTGCCTGGCCCCGGCCTTCCACGCGGTTGGCCCGAGGACCGGGCGCTGCGGAACTCGGGTCCTGCGGTTCGTGGACATGCGAGCGTGATCGTTGAGAGTACTCCCTGGTCAGCGACTCGTGGTTGCTGAGAGCGAGGGCTCGCGAGCGGGGGGATGTGCAGTAACACGAGCATCCCCAACACCCCTGTGCAGCCTGCAATTCCGTATGAGGGCCAGCGCAGGTGGCCCTGCGTAAGCGGCCCCTAGGCTGGGTTCCGAACGCTGGCGCCGACGTCGCGTCAGACGTTCACCGTCGGCGGCGCGGCGGCCCGCGTCCGCCGCGCCGGGCAGGTGTCCGGCGCGCAGCCGTGACCGACGCGCGCGGTGTCGTCGTCGAGGCGGAGGAGGACGGCGAGTACGCAGCCGTCGACGACCTCGAGTTCGAGCGCGTGGTGGCGGAGGCTGGAGAGCTGGGCGCTGCTGGTGCCGCGGCGGACGACGAGCGGCGATTGGTCGCCGGGCGTCGTGAACGCGCGGCTCATCGGGGCCCGGCGCAGCCCGAGCCGCCAGGTCAGCCAGGTGTGCACGTTGACGCCGCTGCCGCGCAGGATGCCTCGGTTCACGGGGATCCGCACGCCGAGGACCTTGCCTTCAACGGCCATCGTGTCCGGCCGGGCCGGTTCCTCCTCCTCGAAGGGGCGGGCGCCGCGGGAGACGAGGTCGACGAGGCCGTCGGAGGTTTTACCGAGCTGGTCACTGAGCAGGCACTGCTTCAGGCGCCACGGGGTGACCGGGTACAGCTCTGTCACTTTGGCGAAGAGCCGGGCCCGGGACAGAGGGCCCGCCTCGGTGACCACCGCGACCATCGCCTCCACCGCTGAGGCGTACGTTGATGCGCGCAGGTGCGTCCACTCGGCCAGGGCCCAGGTTCCCTCGGGGCGGATTTGTCGGAACCGGTCGTCACGGCGCAGAGCCTCCCGCACGGCCGCGACGGTCGTCGCCGTCATCGGGGCGAGCAGCTCGTCGGCCCGGCACGGGCGCCCGGTCTCCAATAGCCACAGGTACGCGGCGTCGCGGCCCCGCGCCTTGCGGCGCACCCAGTGCTCGTCGGGGCTCCTGGCGAGCCGCGACTCAGAGTGGCTCAGGAGCCAGGTCAGGGGGAGGCCCGCAGGCAGTCCGGCCTCGGAGGCCACCTGGCCGAGGTCGTCGCCGCGGAAGGGCGCGGCGTCGGCGAGACGGCCCAGGGCGCTGCCCAGCGCGCCGGGATCGATACTCCACCAGCCGCGCAAGGGCCCCGCCCATGTCCGCGGCGCTTCCAGCCCCGCTGCGGCCAGCAGCTCTTCCAGCGCCATGTGATCGACAACCCCGAGCGCCGCAGCGAAGGTTTCTCGTGGGGCGGCCGGGCCCGCGCCTGCGGCGCGGACCGTCTCCCGCCAATCGCCCTGGATGCTGTTCGCCATCTCCACAAGCTGCTTCCGCACCCGGTTCTGGATCTGGCGCGCGCGCTCGCGGCTCAGCCCGAACACTCCCCCGACCTCGTCCAGCGTCCGACCCTCGGCCCGGCCCGCGACGACGGCCCGCTCACGCTCGTTGAAGACCCCCGTCTCCCACGCCCTGACCAGCCACTCGCTCATCGGCCACTCATCCCCCATCGTTTCCCCCTACATCTCGTTGAAATAGACGACCCGCACGCCGAGGAACTCGGCCACGCGCTGGTGTTCCTTCTTCTTCTCGGGCGGCACGGGGGCGCGGAACGGATCGACGACGCAGATCGTCCAGGGCCAGGTCTCCCCGGTAGATCGGTCGAGGATCGCAGGCCACATGAGATGCTTGAGATTCGCCGCCATGCCGACCACGAAGTGCTGCTCTTCGTCCTCGGTGCCGGCTTCGCGGATCTTGGCGCGCATCGGCTTCTGCTGGGTGGTCCCCGGGATGACCTCCCAGCCGGGGCCAAGGGTCGCCGCGACCATCTGCTCGAGCGTCGCGGCCGGCCGCGTCACGTACTTGGCGTACTTGCCTTCCCCCCGCCGCGCCCGCTCGTACTCCTTCATCGGACAGTCCTTCAGCCACGGGCGGATGTTCGCCCGCTGCCCCACGAAGTCGAGAAGCCGGCCGCCGATCTCCGGGTCCTCCGTCCACTCCCGGTAGAGGCGGGTGCGGTCCGCGTCCTGGAGGTGTGGCCACCGGGCCTCGTCGGCCTGGGTGTAGATCCGTGTGACCACGGCCTTCTCGACGGCGGCCGGGATCTTGTAGTCGGTCACAGGATTCCTTTCGGCAGAGGGAATTGGAGACGGACTTCGTCCGCGGCGGTCTCGAGGTCGGCGGCGTCCTGGATCCACATGTCCATCAGGGAGCCGACCGTCTCGTCCTGAAACTCGATCCGGGAGACATGCGGGAGTTCCAGGTGTTCGGTCTCCTCGGCCTCCAGTGTCCGGCGTAGGTTCAGCACCGCCGCAGCGCGGCGGATGTCGGTGACGAAGTCGAGGACCTTCAGAGCCTTCTTGCCGGGGCTCAGCCGCAGCCCGCGGCCGAGCTGCTGAACGAAGATTCTCCGGCTGTGGGTGACGCGGAGGAAAGCGATCAGGTTCACGTCGGGTACGTCGACGCCTTCGTTGAACACGTCCACGCACGTGATCACTGGAACCCGGCCGAGACGGAACTCATTGAGCAGGACGTCCCGGTGACGCTTCGGCAGGCCGCTGTGCAAGTGGGAGGCATTGCCCCACGCCGGATCCGAGATGGCGAGGAGACCCGCCATATGCTCGGCATGCTCGATTGTCTGACAGAACACGATGGCACGGGGTTCGGCTGTCTCCCGCCACGCCACCCGCAGATGCTCGACGATCTCCTCATCCCGCTGGGGAAGGAACAGACGCCGATTGAGGTCCTTGATCGAGTAGCCGTGATGGCTGATGTCCTGGACAGCGTCCCAGTCGACACCATCCGCGTACAACTTGTAGTCGACGGCCGACAGGTAGCCCGCCGCCATGCCCTCGGCGATACCCATCTTGAAGCTGGGGTGGCCGAAGCGGGCGGTGATGTCGAATTTGTCGCCGCGCCAAGGGGTGGCGGTAACTCCGAACCGTCCCGCAGTCCCGCACAGATCGAGGAGTTCCGCAAACCTGCCGGTCTCGGCCACGTGATGGGTCTCATCGATCATGATGAGGTCGGGTTCGTAGCCCGCGCGCACGACGGACAGTGCCGACTCAACGGTCGCGACGACGACTCCGTCGAGGGCACGGGGTTTGTTCTCGCCGGTAAGAAGGCGGGTGGGCACGCTCTTCGGGAGGTGCCGCCACAGTGCCTTCTCCAGTTGGCCGACCAGATCGCGCATGTGGGCGACGACCAGGACACGCGCGTCCGGCCGCGATGCCAGCAAGTTCCCGATGACCTCTCCGCCGACTACCGTCTTCCCCAGCCCTGTCGCCAGGACCAACAGCGCTGTCCCTTCGGCGTCAAGGTCCCGCTCGATCGCGGCCACGGCCTTTTCCTGGTACGGCCGCAGGGAGTACGCGGCGGGCGCACGGTTGGGCATCCTCTGACCGATCGCGTCCAGGGTGGCCCCATGCCACAGAGTGATGTCGACGCCAATCCCCGCCAGTTCCTTCCGCCGAGCCTCGGCCGACGCGGTGATGTCCGTGTTGGTGACCAGGACGGCCTTGTCGGCGCGATAGTGGGTGCGCGCGCGCTCGAGGTCGTCGACGCCAGCGTGGTCGGCCGTGCCGTTAGCCTTCCACTTGTTCTGGAACACCCACTGCTCGCGGTCGCGGACCGCGAGCAGGTCAGCACCGTGGTCATGAGCGCCGTCGATGACTCGGACGTCCTGGAACCCCAAGTGCCACAGAGCCCGTTCGAGTGCCTTGGTCAGTCCCTCCGGACCGCCGTCGCGCAGTTCGCCGGCGGTCAAGAACACGGCGCTCATCCCTCCCCCGCCAGCTCGTCGCGCAGCAAGGCGATGCTGAGACGGGCCCGCCGTAGCTGCTGGGCGGTGGCCCCACCCGCGAACGTGCCATGCGTCGCCACGTCCGCGAGGCAGCCCGTGACCCGGGCCAGGCTCAGCGCTTTCCCGGAGGGCGACGACACCTCGGCGTACGGGCCACGGAAGACTCCACCGTCCATGAACGACTTCGGCATCGCCTCGATGAGCCGGACCAGGGCCAGTGCGGGCATGTAGTGGACGAAACCGGAGTCGCGGCCGAGACGGCCGATGAGGCCGACGCGTCCGGCGGCGATCATCTCGTCCTCGGTCGCGGTCTTCTCCTCGTGGGTGAGGTGACCGTAGGCCGTCGTGTAGCCATCGCTCTGGTCGAGGACTTCGGCCACACGCTCGCGGATCTCCGCGAGCAGGTCACGGGCCTCCGCGCCGACGGTTGTGCCGTCGAGCACGCTGTCCTGCAGGGACTCGGCGCGGATCGCGGCGACGAGCTGGGACGGGCTCCAGTCGGAACGCGCCCGCACCTTCAGGACGGCGGCCAGTTCGACCAGGAGGAGGTCGGCGTAGTCCGCTCCGAACCGACGGAACGCCGCGTGTTCGGGGTCGACGAGCGCGGTGAGCTCGTTACCGGACCGCTGGTCGAGGAGGACCGGAACATGCTGCCGATCGTCATCGAGAAGCCGCTCGCCCGGCTTCAGCAGCAGGCTCCGCACCTTCACGTAGCCGAGTTCGGGGTGGCCGAACGACCGGCTCAGATACGCGTGGGGCGTCGCCGCCTGCTCATAGCGGGCCAGGCGCTCGCTGCGGGTCTCCTTCTCCTCCTTTAGTGACACGGGGGCCGCCGGGGCGGCGGGCGGCGCGGAGGTGGTGGACGCGCTCTCCGGCCGGGCCGTGCCGGAGGTGGGCATATCGGTCGGGAACCCGAGCGCTTCCTCAACGGCCTTCTCATCGGGCTGGCTCGGCACACTGGCCGCCGTCTTGGCTTCCTTGCCCCGCTTCTTGATCTCTTCGTGCCGCAGGACCGCCTGCCACCAGTGCTCATCCGTCTGGAACTCAGGGGCACCTGCTTGGAACTTCCTGCCCCAGTCCCGGGTGTCCTTGTGGACCGGCTTGTGGCCGTCGCCGGGGACGAGGCAGCGCAGGCCGGCGTCGTTGCGGCGGAAACCCTTGAACAGCAGGGCAAGTGGGCTGTCGTTCTCCGAGTAGCCCTGAGCCCGCTTGGGCTGGAGCGGCGCCACGCCGCGTAGCAACTCCACGGCCGCGAGCCAGCTGCGGTCCCCGTACTCGAAAGCGTCCTTCTGGTAAGTGACTGGGACGTGGTCGAGGTGGATCTCGCCGATGAGGCGGCCGCCTTGGTGGGCGAGTTCGACCGGGTACTCGGGTACCTCCTCGTCGCCCTCGCGACCCTCGGGGTTGTTCCAGGTGAAGAGCTGCTTATCCCACCGCAGGATCTTCCGGCCGTTGCGCAGGAAGTCGATTCCGTACTCGGTCTTGTCAAGGTAGCGCTGGACGCCGAGCCAGCCGTGGATCCGGCGCTCACGCACGATCAGGTTGCCGCTGCCGCAGACCGCGCAGACCTCGCCCGAACCGATCTGCCACTCCCCACAGTCCCGGCAGGCGGTCCCGTCCTGGAGCTTCTCGTCGATCGGGATGTAGGCGGGGATCCGCTCCTTGCCGTTGTAGAGCACGTAGCGGTCATCGCCCCAGCGGCAGTGGCGGACCGGCTTGACCCGGGTCCCGCCGACGTAGAGGTCGAAAGGATGCTCGGTGAGGATCCACGAGTACACCGAGCCCAGGATGTTGCGGAGCGAGGCACCATTGCGGCGCAGCCACTCGGCGCGTGTTCGGTGAAGGCGGTCGAGGATGATCCTCGTGCCGTGCTGGGACGGATCGCTCTTCGGCTCGGTGATGTCCTTCGCTTCGAAGTCATCCTTGATCTGGTCGAGGTCGATTTCGACGCCGATCCATTCCGTGTCGCCCGCGCGGGTCGTCAGCACGCGGGTGCGCCTGCCGAGGCGGGCAGTCGAGATGTTGAAGCCCATGCCGAACAGGCCGAGCTTGTCGTGCATGTCGTTCCCGGACCAGCCAGCCCGCACCGCGCGCGCCAGCCGGTCGTACGACATGCCACGTCCAGTGTCGCGGACTTCCAGGACTCCCTTCGGGGACGACGGCAGGGTCACGACGACCGTGAAGTCGTCCGCTGGCCACTCCGTCCCCGAGCGGAGGATGTCGAGGAAGTCGTCGAAGGAGTTGTCGACGAGTTCGGCCACGCACTGCCACTCGTCGAAATCGATCTCGCCCAGCATGCTGAGCACGCGGGCGGAAGGGGTGATCTTCACTCCGGCGGAACCCTCCTGGTGGGGACGCTGTTACGACGGCCGCGGCGTGCGTGGGCACGACGAAGCCGCCCGACTCTCATGAGCCGAGCGCTCGATCTCGAGGGTAGAGGCGGCCACTGACAATCCGGCCGGAGTTTGCGAACCCCGGCGAATCGTGTGGCTACCGGGGCGGGGATGAAAGTGTTGAACCCTCGTGAACAGGGATGATCCGGTCAAGGATGGTGAGGGGAGCGCGTGGCCGTCGCGGTCGTGGTCTTCTCACGCACCAGGTTTGCGACGCGTTCCGCGGCAGCTTCAGGGTCTTCGTGTTCCCCCGCCCGTGCAGCAGCGACTGGAGGGCCGACTCCGGCACCGTGTCCTTGTCTCGGTTGCCGCGTATTGAGGCCCTTACCGAGGGCGATCATGCCCAGTCGTCTGCACCCGCGTCGGTTCAGACCACACGGCAAGCTGTCTCACTCGCCGCAGCGCCCCTTTGACCCGATCCCACCTCCACCACGCATGAAAGACTGGGGTGGTGATTCGAAGCCCATCCGAAGTCACCGTCGGCGCCGACGGCACGGTTGCCCTGCCCATGAGCATCTTGGCCGAGGCTGGTATTAACCCCGGTGAGACATTGCTGGCTCACAGTGATGGGGACGGCAGGGTCGTCCTGCGCCGTTTGGATGACGCTGTCAGTGACCTGATCAGTGGTCGCCAATTGTAGCGACGAGGTGCGCTGAGCCGCGCTTTCGCCGGACGGCGTTCTCGATTCGAGTCGCTGCCTGGTTGAGGTCGTCGTGCTCCCAAACGCGGATGACTGTCCAGCCGGCTGCGGCCAGCGTGTCGTTGGTCTCCGTGTCCCTTGCCCTGTTGCCGTTGATCTTCTCCCGCCAGAAGTCCGCGTTCTTCGTGGAAGGCCGATAGTGGTCCGGGCAGCCATGCCAGAAGCAGCCGTCCACGAATACCGCGATGCGGTCGCCGGGGAAGACGAGGTCGGCTCTCCGCCGGACGTCGGCGATTGGCCGGGTGTCGACCCTGTAGCGCATGCCGCGGCGATGGAGCAGGCTGCGGAGCAGCAGCTCCGGCCTGGTGTTCTTGCTGCGGTTTCCGCGCATCGAGGCCCGCACCTCGAGCGACGACGCGGTCGACTCGGGCGGCAGTGTTTCTTCCGCCAGAAGCCCCTTCGCTCGTGCTTGTCGCCATGCCTCAGCCAGGTTCTGTTTGCGCGAGTCGAACTCGACCTCGCAGACGTAACTCTCCTCGGTCTTGCCGTCCTGCGACCAGCGCAGATAGGCGCGAATGCGCCGTGTGCTCCGGTACAAGCGGAGCGTGATCGAGGCGCGTGCGAGGCGCCCGTCGCCCAGGTCGACGTTGCGTCGATTGCGGCCGCCGGCGGCGCGGTCTTGCTCAACCGCCGGCGCGGCCGCGCCGACTCGGCGCTTATACGCGTGCTCCGGGGGCAGCCTGTCCTTCCAGTGCCCCCCGACCCCTGTCTGCGGCATGACTCTAGTGTCCCGCCGTAGACAGGGCGTCGGCGACGGCCTTGGCGAAGAACTCACCGAGGACCACCGGAACAGCGTTGCCCAACTGCCGCATTTGCTCGCCTCGGGGGCCTGAGCCGTGCCATTCGTCCGGGAACGTCATTACCCGGGCGGTCTCGCGCACGGTCATGTAGCGGTACGGCGCCGAGGCGTCGGGCACCCGCTCGTCCAGGCGCATCACGGACTCACCACCCGGCACGCCATGAACGCCGGCCTTGACGGTCTTCGCGGGACGGTCGAGTTCGTTCGGGGTGTGCCCCTTGTAGATGCGGGCTCCAGGCCATCCAATGTGACCGACGACGTCGATCTCCCGGCCGAAGTCGAACTTCTCGTGGAGGCGTTCTAGATCGACAAAGGGCAGCGCCGGGGACTCCACGTCTGTGCCGTAGCCCTGGATGGCATCGCGCAACGTGCGCCACGGCTGGCAGTCGTCTTCCTTGATCACCTTGGGGAGGTGCTTTCGCACGCGGTCGCGAACGTGGTCCTCTACGTCTGGGTGGCGCTGCCAGTAGGGTCCGTCCTCGTCGCGCATGGATCGGTGCAGGGCATCCTCTGAGAACCTCTCCGTCGTGACGTACTTTTCGAAGGCGTCGACGTCCACGCCGAGGTCGGCCCGAAAGGCCACAATCACGACGCGGTTGCGTACTTGCGGGACTCCGTAGTTGGCGGCGTTGACCCGCACCATCACAACCCTGTAATGATCCGGGTCACTGTCATCATCGGACAGCTGGTTGAGGATGTCCGTCAGGTGGGCGTTGTGGTCCTGCCACCTGTCGCGATCGACGCGCTTCTCAAACGGAAGGCGCAGCTCGTTCTGGATGTATTGGAAGTACTCTTCGAAAGACGGTCGCAGCAGTCCGCGGACGTTTTCGCAGATAACCGCCTTCGGTCGCATCTCTCGCACGGCCTTGAACATGGCCGGGAACATATTCCGCTTGTCCTCGTCGCCCTTGGCGACCCCACCGGCGCTGAACGGCTGGCATGGAGGGCCGCCGGCGAGGACGTCGACCTTACCCTCGAAGGCGCTCAGGTCTAGGTCGCGCACGTCCCCCGGGTAGAGGGGGGCGGGCTGCCCCGGCCGTGGCGGCTTGGGGTTCTTCTCCTCGGTGCGCTCCAGGCCGTCGACGCCAAGGGTCTTCCGCGCACTCGCGATGAGCGTCTCGCAGGCCCGGTTGTTGAACTCGTTGAACAGGAGTGGGCGGAAGCCTGCTTGGTGGACCGCCATGGCAAGGCCGCCCCCGCCCGCGAACAGTTCAACGCTGGTCCGCGGCTTCTTTGCTTCTTCAGGCAGGTCAACCATGGGGAAACCATACCGCGGAGTTTGTGATCATGGCGGGTTTTCACTCGAACGGGTCGCCTATAAGTGAGCAAGACCATAGGGTCCGTGGTGATCAACGCGGCAGAAGGAGCCCAAGAGAATGACGCAGGCGGCCAGGTCGGACGGCCGTGGCACCTACCACGACGACTTCCGGCTGAGCATCACCAAGGCCCTTGGTGATCAACTGGCCCAGGCGCTGACGGACCTCGGTCGTGCCCCACTCGACGAGCAGTACCTCGCCAGCCTCGACGAGCGGCCCGGCGTCTACCAGCTCTATCTCCACGGTAAGTTCGTCTACGTAGGCAAGGCTGATAAGTCCCTGCCCAGTCGACTGGCCAACCATCTGCGGAAGCTCTCAGGCCGGCGCAACATCGACCTCCGCGACGTTACGTTCTCCTGCCTGTACGTCGACGAGGACTTCTCCGCCCTGGCTCCCGAGCAGCTGCTCATAAGCCACCACAAGGAAATGGGCAACATACCGTGGAACAACAACGGGTTCGGCAATAAGGACCCAGGGCGTCAGCGTGACAGCACGGTCCTGAAGAAGAACCACTTCGACGTCATCTACCCGATCGACCTGGATCGTCCCGTCGAGGGCCTGGAGCCCGGGAAGATCGCGCTGAGCGCCTTTCTAAAGACGCTCAAGAACGGACTGCCCTACAACTTCCGGTACACCGAGCCGCCGCGCTCGAAGGCGACCTTCTTGACTGTGCCGCAGGCTGGTCTGTCCGCCGGCGAGGCGTTCCATTTGGTGTCCGAGGTGCTTCCAGAGGCGTGGCAGATCGCTGCCCTCATGGGGTACGTGATCATGTACTCGGACTCCCCGAACGAGTACAAGAGTGCTTGGCGGTACTACCGGTCTGGCAAGGTAGTCGAGACCGAACCCGAGGCGTTGTCCGAGGAGGTCACCCAGGGTGACCTTTTCGACGTCGATGAGTGACCAGGAACGCAGTAGTCAAACTTAGCCCGCCCCAATGGGACCTCCCGCAAATGGGTCGATCACCGATCAGGAAGCCATGCCCGCCGAGTACACCCCCACATGGTTCGACCTCTGTCGACCGAGCAGATCGCGAACACCATCTGTGAGACCTTCGAGAGGCAACCTCTGGTCTCTATGACGCACGAGATCCCGAGGTTCGAGGGCTCCGGGCTCTACGCCCTGTACTACCGCGGTGCGAGCGAAGACCTGTACTTCCCGCTCGCCAGCCTGCAAATCCCTGTCTACGCAGGGCAGGCCCTTTCCAGTAACACCGCCACCGGGGAGAGGGTTCGGGAGCGGTACCCCCTCCATAGCCGGCTCAAGCAACACCGTCTTTCGATCATGGAAGGCGGCCTGCCGGTCGCCGAGTTCCGGTTCCGGGCCCTCCTGCTGCCTGACGTGCACGCCGATCTGGGAGAGAACGCGCTGCGCGTCGGGTACACGCCGGTCTGGAACAGCAAGCTCACGGGCTTCGGCAGCAAAGAGCAGGGGGCGACGACCCGCCAGAGCAAGAAGAGCAAGTGGGACACGGTGCATGATGGGCGTCGGCGCACTCACGGTGGCGTCGTTCATGATGTTGAGAAGCTGGTTGTGGGGGCCAAGGCTCACATCGCGCGACAGGTGAGCGACTATGACGAACGGCCGTGGCCTCATCCCGCTACAGACACGTACCTGGACCTTGACACCCCGTGATCCAGACCGCTGCCGGGTGCCACTGAGTTAGGCAGGTCAGGACCAGGGGCCGACCACCGCAGCTCACGCGGCCATGCGAGGCACTGCCCGAAAGCGAGGGCCTTGCCTCAAGTCGATGTGGCCGTAAGGCAATTCGCGTGGTAAGCGATCCGAGGGTCGTCTCGCGCGCTGTTCGAACGTTCAGGCGGATCATGAAGTCCAACCGTGGCGCAGGGGGAGCCTGTCGGCCTGGAGCGCGTCGCGTTGCTTGGTGATCCACTGCTCGACCTGGTCCACGGATTTTGTGACTGGTGCCTCCGTGGTGTCGAGCGGCTGAGTGCGCCATCGGGGATCACTGGCGTTCCAGCCGGTCCAGCGGTGCCAGACCATCTCGGGCCAGCCTTAGCCAAGCGGGTGACGGTGGAGCAGGCCATTGCGGACTTGGGGTTCGTGCGGGGCGGCGTGGGGTCGGAGCACGCAGCTGGCTACGCGCACGCGGAGTCGCTCTCCGATAGCTCCACGGTGCCCCGCAACGTTGCGGGGCACTGCCGATTTCGCCCCTGCGAAGGCGAGGGCGCGGCCACCTACACTCTGCCCCTGAACCTCCGGCGCCGCAGCCCGACCAGGGATAGGCCATGGGGGTCACTGCCAAGGCCCGTTCCTTCGGGGAGCAACTCGGAGACGGAGTGGCGTGATGAGGCGCGAAAGCACCGTCCTGCAGCGCGCGCCCAATTTCGTGGGCCGGGTCCTACGGAGGCGACCAAATGGATGTCTACGCCCTAACCGTCAACCTCCGGCACCGTCGCGATGATCACCGGCAAGGTTCTTTCCGCCAGGAGCGATCCGTCTCCGGCTGCGTTGTCCGAGGGAAAACCCGTGTCCGCACTCGCGATCGCACCGTCACCATGGGTGCATGAGGGTGATCCTGGACAACAATGTGTGGTCGTATGCGGGCATCGAGGGCAGCAAGGCCGAGCTCGAATCCCTGGCCCAAGGCCGCCGGTTGTCCATACGGACGCCGCCGGCCACGCTGCTCGAGGTCCTGCGCACCAAGGACGCGGTGCCCCTTCAGTCTGTGCTGTTCGCCGTCCTCATTCACGGCTTCTGACCTGCGACTTTGCGAGTGAAAGCTCTTGAATCAGTCGCACGATGCGGCTACGACCTGGATTTTCGCGACGGCTTGAATCAGCACAACCGCACTGCTAAGGCCATCGGCCATACACCGCTGCCCTGTGCACGTCCTCGTCTTTCGCGCCCTACAGGCCCGGGGATAAGCCGCGCAACCGGCATGACCAGCCAGTCCGGCTTCCTCGGCCATCGCTACGGCCAAGGTCAGCCAGCCGATGAGGGGCGTTCCCGGCCTGGACTCGGTTAGAACATCGCCCTGATGGACGGGATCAGCATCGACGTCAACTGTCGCGCCGGCATCTCGGCACGCTGCGCCCACGGCACTTCCGGCATGCGCAAGCTCCTCATGCTCGGCCTGACCGAGCAGTGGGAGCCGGCGCTCGACGTCCGCCTGGCGATGAGCTGGACTTCACGAGTGCGCGTACTCGGCGAACTCCTGTGCGCACGCAGGGAGTCACGTGTGCCTGTAGAGCACCGATGCCTCGCTGGGGCAGCGTCAACCGAGTGTGGTCAGTTCGCTCTGGCAGTTAAGGCGAATGCCCAGTGACGGGCTAACGGACCTGGCTCAATAGGCACATGGAGATTGGCGAACACTGGGCATACCGCGCGAGGCCGAAGGATCTGGGTAGCGAGGTTCGCCAGGTGGAGGTCGTTCGTGTGGGCGGCCCTGGCAGGTCTGGCTGGATCCACGTGCGGTTTCTCGAAGGCGATGCCGCCGGCCTGCAGGAGTGGGTCAGTTCCGGCTCTCTCGTTGCACCGTGGGCGGATGCCGGTACGTTCCGCGCGGACGACGCGGCGGAGTTGGTACTGGCGGAGTCCTCTCGCCACGTCCGAGGCAGCGCGGATTTCGAGGCCGCCCGCATGATCCTCGGATTCGTCCGCCCGAAGAGCAGGCTGCGCCTGCGCCGAACGGTGGCGGACGCAGGGGTTCTGGAGCTGAGCCGTCTCGATGAGACGGCACCGCTCATCGGCATCGACGTCGCCGAACTCCGCGGCGACGCCATGGTGTACGAGAACCGCAATGGCATGTGCCTGGCCGGGTGGCCAGTCACCGAGCGGATCGCCCGCCACGTGGCCAGCCGCCTCGCCGACGAGATCCTTCCGGAGGTGGACCGCAAGCAGCAGGGCATCGAGCAGGAGCGTGCCCAGTCCTCCTGGTACTCCTACAGTCGGCGGGACGACCGGAAGCTGGACGCGGAGGCAGCCGTCTTGCGAACCGTCCGGGCGTGGTGCGGCGAAGACAAGGCCGACCGCTACGACGAGTTGGTCGCTCTGCGCGCCGAGGTCATCAGGCTTGGGGAACTGGTCGAGAAGGGGGTCAAGGCCCTACGCGACCGAGGTCACGGCGTCATCGCCTCCACCATTGAGCGTGACCTTGGCGTCCATATCGCCACCCTTGATCCTGATGTGCGTTGATGACGCCGCGCCACGGGTCTGGCTCCGGTGTGGGAGGCGTTGGCTGAGCCGGAGGCTTCTCCTTCTCCGGCCGATCCGGGTGCCAGCCGTCGAGGAACGGGCGCAGCTGCTTTTTCGTCGGCTCCACGTCGAAGTCGCGGGCGGCCAGGCCCCTGCCGTTCGTGGTGGGGTCGAGCTGATCGGCCTCCGTGTTCCCCCAAGCCGACCACTCGCGCAGCCTCTCAGCTTCGAGGCCGTCTTCCGATGCCGCGGCGACTTCATCCAGCGCGGCACAGAACGCCCGGATCTCACCTGCGGCCCGCCACTGCTCAAGGGCCGTGCCGAAGTGCTCGGCCCGTACCGCGTGAACCGCCTTGATCGAAGCCGCACTGACGACCGCCTCCCACTCCCGCCGCTCGTTTCGGGTGGGTCTGTGCTGTGACGGTACGACCGACGGGGCTTGTGCGTCCGGGAGCTGGATCAGCACGACACGAGGGGACTGACAGCCGGCGGCGAGCAGCAGAGGCCGCGCCTAGGCCGTAGGGCGCCCCACATCGCGGGGCGCCCATATGCGTTACTCGGGGACGGTCCGGCTTGGCTTCGTGACGGCTTGCTCCCGAACGCGATCGGCAGCCTGCTTGACGTCCCCGATCACCTCGCTGGTCTGGGAGCAGGCTCTTCCAGGCTGCCCACGGACGGCGGGCCCAGACGTGTAGCGCGGCGAACCGGTTACCTACGGATGTGTACCGTGATTTGCCATCCAGCGGCAGCGGCGACGATCGCCATCCCGAGCGGTACGTTCGCGGTGAGGCCGATCACCGCGCCAGCCACAACGCAGAGGGTGGAGAATCCGATCTGAGCCCAGGCCAGCGCGCTTCCGCCGGTCTCAGTGGACCCGGTCGGTGCCGTCGGGCGGTCGTGCTGTTCGCCCGGTCCTGGGGTACGTTCAACAGTGCTCAATGTAGAAGTTCCTCGCTTTTCTGGGGAACCGCAGGCACCAGGGCGCTGTGCTTCCAGGCTGGTGGCCCTGGCGCCTGCGTAACTGTCCGCGGCCGTGGGCCCGTTACACCTCGTGGGCCCTTGCCGCTCACCTCTAGATTCCCCTCGGATTTCCGCCTGGTCGGGTAGACTGGCGGACGGATTGATCCTCATGAGCGCTGAGTTAACTTGAAATGGATAAATAGTGACTTAGCCCACATACGGATCAATCCGTAGCGCTCAAAGGGGAGGGGAAAGTTGCCGCCGAAGGACGGGAAGGTCGAGGTTCGGCTAGAGACGCTACGGGTACTACGACGCGGCGAGTTGCCTGCCGTAACCGCTGAGACGCTGCGCCTCTGGCGGGAAGGTCGCCAGCCGGCCGGTATCCGCCTGCGGCGCGCGCACCTTCGGAACGACGAACTCAAGTCGGTGGAGGACGAGCGGAAACCCTTGCCGATGGAGGACCGGCCGCTGGCGGCTCGCATGATCACTCCCAAGGGTGTCGCCCTGAAGCTGCATCTCATGCTGTTGTTCGCGGCGCAGTGCGCTGCGAAGCCGGGCAAAGCCTGGAAGAACCCGCACCCGGTTGGGCCGACGCCGCAAAGCGATCACTCATGGGTGGGCTTGATGGCCACCGTCGCCAAATACCGCGGCCCAGGCATCCAGGGTGCCTCGGTCGCGACCAACAAGCGTCGGCAAGTCACGGAGGCCCTGAAGAAGCTGGAGGGGCTCGGCCTGATACGCCCCACCAAGGGGCCTGGGCGGGCGCGGCAAGGTTTCGACCTGTTGCACGAGAACGGGAAGAGCACGCCAGCGGCCGGGGTGCCGTACACAGTGCCGGTCGACGCCGAGCCGTTCGTGGAGATCCCCCGGGAGTTCTTCACTGAGGGCTGGGTGCATGCCCTGACGAACAGTGAGATCGCCGCGCTGCTCATGTGGCTCGATGCTCTGAAGTACGACGCATCGCCGACCTCTGATCCATCAGTGTTTGTCACGCGGGTGACGAGCGCGGTGAGGCAAGGGGCCTACGGGCTCGGGCGAGAGGCATATGAGACTCATCAGCAACTCGACGCCTTCCAGTTGCTCGATGTGCTTCGACCTGAAAAACGCCACTACGACGGCAGGTGGCAGGAGTTTGCGGAGGACAGCAGCGACCTAGCCTGCCATCGCGTCGCGTTGGCGCCGGACGGGTTCACCAGGGACGCCGGCGAAGTGGTGCAAGAGGTGCTGCAACGCCGGGATGCCCGTGGGGACTGGTCTCGCCCCCCGAACGCACCACGCCGCTACTCAGGCATCAGGCTGCGCAAGCCTGAACGTGACCAGAAAAAGTAGCCCGCTGGGCGGCATGTATGCAGGCTTGCGGGCTCCTGGCTCCGGCAGGGCATTCAGCTCTGCTTGGACGGCCTGTCGCAGGCTTGGTGCAGGGCTGGGCAAACGGGTAGCTTTCCCTTCAGAATAGATCACTTGTTCGGTTTACTGGGGTGCACCTGGACGGTTCTCTGGTGACTCATTCGGGGTGCGAGACGTACGCCGCTCGAGGAGGAGGCGGAAAGCCATTCCTCGGGAGCCAACCTGAGCCGGATCCCGAAGATCACACCCAGTTGGCTCCCAAAACAGGGGCACAACGCAAATCAGGCCCGGTGCTGATCTCTCAGCACCGGGCCTGACCTGGTGTTTCACTGTCGGGGTGGCGGGATTTGAACCCACGACCTCTTCGTCCCGAACGAAGCGCGCTGCCAAGCTGCGCTACACCCCGATGTCGCTGTTTGCAGGCCACTGAAGTGGTCTGTGCCTGGCGACGTCGTTTACTTTAGCCCACCGGTGGCCGGAGACGAAATCCGGTTTTCGGGTGGTGGGGCGTCGGCGACGCCACCCCAGCGCTGTCCCCCGTGCAGTCACTCCCGCGGCGTGAGCGTCAGCAGTGTCGCCTCCGGGGGGCACGCGAAGCGGATCGGGGTGTAGCGGCTCGTGCCGCAGCCCGCCGACACGTGCAGGTATGCCGTCCGTCCGGACGCCGTGTGCGTGGACAGGCCCTTCACCCGGTCCGTGTCCAGATCGCAGTTGGTGACGAGGGCGCCGTAGAAGGGGAGGCAGACCTGGCCGCCGTGGGTGTGGCCGGCCAGGATCAGGGGGTAGCCGTCCGCGGTGAAGGCGTCGAGCGAGCGCAGGTAGGGGGCGTGGACGAGGCCCATGGAGAAGTCGGCCGAGGCGGACGGGCCGCCGGCCACCTGCGCGTACCGGTCCCGTTTGATGTGCGGGTCGTCGATGCCGGTCAGCTCGATCTCGACGCCGTCGATCTTCAGGGCCCCGCGTACGTTCGTCAGGTTCAGCCACCCCGCCGAGTCGAACCCGTCGCGCAGGTCCTCCCACGGATTGTGGATCGCGCCGACGACGGGAGGGTTTCCGTTCAGCCCGTGTCGCCCCTGTGCCTTCTCGAACAAGTACCGCACGGGGTTGCGGAGTGTGGGTCCGTAGTAGTCGTTCGAGCCGAAGACGTACGCGCCCGGGAAGTCCATCAGGGGCCCCAGCGCGTCCAGGACCTCGGGCACGCCTTCCGGGTCGGACAGGTTGTCGCCGGTGTTGATGACGAAGTCGGGGCGCAGCCCGGCCAGTGAGCGCAGCCAGCGTTGTTTCTTGCGCTGGCCGCTCACCATGTGGATGTCGGAGACCTGGAGGACGCGGAGCGGCCGCATACCCGCCGGCAGGACCGGGACCGTCACCCGCCGGAGGCGGAAGGAGCGGGCCTCGAAGCCCGCCGCGTACAACAGTCCGGCGGCACCGACCGCCGTGATTCCCAGGGGTACTCCGTATCGCGCGCGCATACGACCATCGTGTCAGACCGCACGCGTCCTTGAAGCCATCGCAGGGGCCCGGAGGCCATCGGAGGGGGTGCCCGTAATCAACGGGCGGCCCTCGCCCCACACCTGCGACAATCAACACCATGACCACGCTCAAGTCGAAGCTGCAGGAAGACCTCAACGCCGCGATCAAGGGGCGCGATGAGCTCCGCTCCTCGACGCTCCGGCTGACCCTCGCCGCGATCACGAAGGAGGAGGTCTCGGGCAAGGAGAAGCGCGAGCTCTCCGACGACGAGGTGCAGAAGGTGATCGCCAAGGAGGCGAAGAAGCGCCGTGAGGCGGCCGAGGCCTTCGCACAGGGCGGTCGCGCCGAGTCGGCCGAGCGGGAGAAGGCGGAGGGCGAGGTCCTCGCCGACTACCTGCCCAAGCAGCTGTCCGACGACGAGCTCCAGCAGATCGTCGCCCAGGCTGTGGAGGAGGCCAAGGCGGCGGGCGCCGAGGGGCCGCGCGCCATGGGCCAGGTCATGAAGATCGTGAATCCGAAGGTGGCGGGCCAGGCCGAGGGCGGCCGCGTCGCCGCCGCGGTCAAGAAGCTGCTCGCCGGCTGAGGTCCTGAGCCAGCCATACCACCTCCATACGCAAGTGGGGCGCCCCTCGCAACAAGGGGCGCCCCACCGACGTACCGCTCAGGGATTACGGAAACCGCCCGCCGTTCCCGTTCCCCCCGTTCCCGTTCCCGCCGATCGTCCATTCGTCCGGGATCGTGAAGGTGGGGTCGGGGAACGGGAAGCCGCCGTTGTCGCCGCCGTTCCCGTTCCCGCCGTTGCCGTTGTTGTCCCCGTCGCCCGGGTCGCGGCCCTTGTCCTTGTCCTTGTCCTTGTCCAGGTCGGGGATGTTGACGAGGTTGAAGCCCGGGGACGGCTTGCCCGCGAGGGCGCCGGTCATGGCGTCCTTCCAGATCGGGCCGGGCACCTGGCCGCCGTATACCTTTTCGTGCCAGACGCCGCCGATCGTGATGTTGGTCATCTTGACGCTCTGGGTGGCGCTGCCGACCCAGACAGCGCCGGACAGGTTCGGCGTGTAGCCGACGAACCAGGCGTTCTTGCGCTCGTCGGTCGTACCCGTCTTACCCGCGTTGGCGCGGTCCGTGAGGCCGGCCTGCTTACCGGTACCGGAGTCGACCACACCGCTCAGCAGTGTGTTTATGGTGTCGGCCGTCGTCTCGGACATCGCTCGCCTGCAGGTCGACTTCGGCACCCTCAGCGACTTCGTCTCGCCGCCGACCCGCTGCTTGATCGACTCGATGGCGACCGGCGTGCAGTACGTGCCGCGGTTGGCGAAGGTCGCGTACGCGTTCGCCATCGTCAGCGGTGAGATGCCGGTGGAGCCCAGGGTGAGGGAGGACGGCACGATGGGGAGCTTGGTGCCGTTGCCCTGCACCACGCCCATCTTGTCGAGGATCTTGGACACCGGGCACATGCCGATGTCCTCGAGCATCTCCACGAAGTAGGTGTTGACCGACTTCTCCATGGCCTGCTTCAGCCGGTACGGGCCGACCTCCGACTCGTCCTCGTTCTCGACCTTGGCGTTCCCCGAGTTCCGCCACGCCTTCCCGTTGCAGGTCTGCACCGAGTCCGGATACGGCATCTCGTACGGCGCCGGATACGACTGAGTCGCCGGCTTGCCCTGCTCGAGGGCGGCCGAGGCCAGGAAGGGCTTGAAGGTCGAACCGGTCGGGAAGCCGAAGTTCGAGCCGCCCATGGCCGCGTTGACCGAGTAGTTGTACTCGGTCTGGTTCTTGCCGTAGCCGTACGCCTTCGACTGGCCCATCCCGAGGATCTTGCCGGTGCCCGGCTCGACCAGCGTCGCGGCCGTGGCGACCTTGTCCGACTTCCTGACGTGCGTCTTGATCGAATCCTGTATCGACTTCTGCGACTGCGGGTCGAGTGTCGTACGGATCGTGAGACCGCCCTGGTTCCAGACCTTGGCCCGGGCCGCCTTGGTCTTGCCGAAGACCGGGTCGGTGAGCACCACTTCGCGCACGTAGTCACAGAAGAACGCGGAGCCCTTGACCGCCGTGATGCAGCCGTTCTTGGGCTTGCTCACCTTCAGGCGGAGCGGTTGCTCCTTGGCCTTGTCGGCCTCCGCCTGGGAGATGTCGTGGACGTCGGCCATGCGCTGCAGCACGATGTTGCGCCGTTTGGTGGCTTCCGTCTCGTCGTTGATCGGGTCGTAGCGGGTCGGTGACTGGACGACACCCGCGAGCAGCGCTGCTTCCTCCAGCTTCAGATCCTTGGCGGACTTGGAGAAGTAGCGCTGGGACGCGGCCTCGACGCCGTAGGCCTGCTGCCCGAAGAACGTGATGTTCAGGTAGTTCTCGAGGATCTGCTTCTTGCCGAACTCCTCCTCGAGCTGAATGGCGTACTTCAGCTCGCGGATCTTGCGGCCGATGGTCTGCTGCGTGGCCTGGGCGACCTTCGTCGGGTCGTCACCGGCTTCCTCCACGGCGACGTTCTTCACCAGCTGCTGCGTCAGCGTGGACGCGCCCTGGGTCACTCCGCCGCTCTGCGCGTTCTTGTTGAGGGCGCGCAGGATGCCCTTGAGGTCCACCGCACCGTGCTCGTAGAACCGGGCGTCCTCGATCGCGACGATCGCCTTCTGCATGTACGGCGAGATGTCCTTGAGGTCGACCACCGTGCGGTCGCGTGAGTAGACCGTGGCGATCTGGCCGCCCTGGTTGTCCAGGATCGTGGTGCGCTGGCTGAGCGGCGGCCGCTTGAGATTGGCGGGGATCTCGTCGAAACCCTCGACCGAACCCTTGGCCGCCAGGCCGAGCGCGCCGGCCGCGGGCAGGGCGATGCCTGCCATGACGGCTCCTGCGAGCACGCTGACCCCTAGGAACTTGGCGGCCTGCTGAGTCGGCGACAGACCCCCACCCGAGCGCTTGTTTGCCATGAGGGCAGCCTACGTTCTCATTCTCCGGACACGCGTATAGGCCTTGGCCTAAGCTGCTCTCAACTGTCACAGCAGTAGGACCACGTATCAATACGTCCGGCGACCCCGAATCGTTTCGGTCGTGCCGAAACTTTTTTCTCGGCCGCGTGTCCGAATCCGCCTTATGTGTCACCTGGCGCCCGTTGTGACGCGGCTCAACTGTCCTGGTTCGCCAGGAAGGTTATGTATGTCCTCAGGTCACTCCGTTGGGTGATCTGCCGCGTACCCATAGTCCATTCGGGCCATTCAAGATTGGGCCCGAAGGGGCTGGTTGACTGTGCCCACCTTCCGTAACGTCCTCAACTGGCGGCGGTGAATATGCCGCTGCCGCCGTGGGGGAGCCTCGATTCGGGAGAGGACGGCGCCGGTATGGGCTGGGTAACCGACTGGAGTGCGCAGGCGGCCTGTCGCACTACCGATCCGGATGAACTGTTCGTTCAAGGAGCAGCGCAGAACAGGGCCAAGGCGGTGTGCACCGGATGTCCGGTACGCACGGAGTGCCTGGCCGACGCGCTCGACAATCGCGTCGAGTTCGGCGTGTGGGGAGGGATGACCGAGCGGGAGCGCCGCGCACTGCTGCGCAGGCGGCCCACTGTCACCTCTTGGCGCAGGCTGCTCGAAACCGCGCGTACTGAGTACGAGCGGGGGGCGGGACTGCTGCCCCTCGACGAGGAAGAGGTGTACGAGAACTACGCGGCGGTGGGCTGACCGCCTGCCGGCTGACCGCCTGCCGCGGTCACGCCGTACAAAGCCGCGCAAGGCGTACAAAGCCGCTCAAGCGGTACAGGCCGTACAGCCGTACAGGTCAGTCGTAGTACAGGGCGTATGCGACACGCGCTGCACACACCGTGCAGCTCGTATGTGACCAGGGCCCGAGTGGCCCGTATGCGGCACCACACGGCCGTACGCGGCACGCGGCACACGCAGTGGGGGCCCATCGCGGCCCCAGGAGGCTCACTCAGCTCGGGTCGGCGACTCGTCGGCCGCGAGCCGGTCGCCGATGTCCCGCAGCCCCACGAGGTCATGCACATCTCCGGGCAGCGCGGCCACTTCGGTCACAGCCACCTCGGGGTGGAGCGCGGCGAAGCGGTCACGCGTGCGCTGCTCGCGGGAGAGCAGCTGCATGCGCTCGGCGTGCAGCCTCAGCAGGTCTGCGGTGAGTTGGTCGATGGTTCGGGCCGCCCCGGCCCCTTCGGCGTTGATCCGGTCCGCGGCGGGGGAGCCTGCGTCGGGTGCGGGAGCCTCGGGAACGGCGGGCTGGGAAGCGGGAGATTCTGAACTGCCATACGTGTCGGGAGAGTTACGAAGTCCAGCTTTCCCGTCCTCCTGATCCACAATGCGGGCTTCCGCAAGATTTTCCGCGGCGGACGGAGCCGCGGCGAGAGCGAGGTTCTCCGCGGCGGCGAGCGCCCGCTCGGCGGACAGCTGAGCGGCGCCGCTGCCGTGGACCCGGTTCAGGACCAGACCCGCGAGCGGCATGTCCTCGGCGGCCAGGCGCTCCACGAAGTACGCGGCCTCGCGCAGCGCGTCCCGCTCCGGGGCCGCCACCACCAGGAACGCCGTGCCGGGCGCCTGGAGGAGCTTGTACGTGGCGTCCGCACGCGTACGGAAGCCACCGAAGGTGGTGTCCATCGCGGCCACGAACGTCTGGACGTCCTTGAGCAGTTGCCCGCCGAGAAGCTTCCCCAAGGTGCCCGTCATCATCGACATCCCGACGTTCAGGAACTTCATCCCGGCGCGGCCGCCCAGCTTCGCCGGCGCGGTCAGCAGCCGGATCAGCCTGCCGTCCAGGAAGGACCCGAGCCGCTTCGGGGCGTCCAGGAAGTCGAGGGCCGAGCGCGAGGGCGGGGTGTCGACGACGATGAGATCCCATTCGTCGCGGGCCCTCAGCTGGCCCAGCTTCTCCATCGCCATGTACTCCTGCGTGCCCGCGAAGCCCGCCGAGAGCGACTGGTAGAAGGGGTTCCCCAGGATCGCGTCCGCCCGCTCGCGGTCCGCGTGCGCCTCGACGATCTCGTCGAAGGTGCGCTTCATGTCGAGCATCATCGCGTGCAGTTCGCCGCCCGAGGAATCGTCGATGCCCTTCACCCGGCGCGGGGTGTTGTCGAGGGCGTCGATGCCCATCGACTGGGCGAGCCGGCGCGCCGGGTCGATGGTGAGGACGACCACCTTGCGCCCGCGCTCGGCGGCGCGCAGTCCGAGGGCCGCCGCCGTGGTGGTCTTGCCGACGCCGCCCGCGCCGCAGCACACCACGATGCGGGTCTTCGGGTCGTCGAGCAGCGGGTCGATGTCCAGGATGCGGGCCGGGTCCAAGCTCATGAGATCCCTTGCTGACGCAGTTCCGTGGCGAGTTCGTACAGGCCCGCCAGGTCCATTCCCTCGGCGAGGAGCGGGAGTTCGTGCAGCGGGAGGCCGAGCTCCTGGAGCTCGGCCCGCTGATCGCGCTCCAGCGCGTACCGCTCGGCGTATTCGTCCGCCTGGGTCAGCAGCGGACCCACCAGCCGCTCCGCGCCCCCGCCGCGGCGCGCGCCGCCGAGTCCGGCCGCGGACAGCGACTTGGCGATGGCCGCACGCGACGCGTCACGCGTGAGGTCCAGGTCGGCCTCGTCGAGGATCGCGGGCCGCACCATGTTCACGATGAGCCGCCCCACCGGCAGCCTCGCGGCGCGCAGCTCGGCGATGCCGTCCACCGTCTCCTGGACGGGCATCTCCTCCAGGAGCGTCACCAAGTGCACAGCCGTCTCCGGTGACTTGAGGACCCGCATGACCGCCTGCGCCTGATTGTGTATCGGACCGATCTTGGCGAGCCCGGCCACTTCGTCGTTCACATTCAGGAAGCGGGCGATGCGGCCGGTCGGCGGGGCGTCCATGACGACGTAGTCGTATACGAACCGCCCGCGCTTGTCCTTCCGGCGAACCGCCTCGCAGGCCTTGCCCGTCAGGAGTACGTCCCTGAGGCCGGGCGCGATCGTGGTCGCGAAGTCGATGGCGCCGAGCTTCTTCAAGGCACGTCCGGCACCTCCCAGTTTGTAGAACATCTGGAGGTAGTCGAGGAGTGCCAACTCGGGGTCGATGGCGAGGGCGAACACCTCCCCGCCCCCGGGAGCGACCGCGATCTTCCGCTCCTCATAGGGCAGCGCCTCCGTCTCGAAGAGCTGCGCGATGCCTTGCCTGCCCTCGACCTCGACGAGGAGGGCGCGCTTCCCCTCGGTCGCGAGGGCGAGCGCGAGGGCCGCGGCGACCGTCGTCTTACCGGTACCGCCCTTGCCGCTGACGACCTGGAGCCTGCTCACATCTTCGAGCCTAACCAGTCTGTGCCCGGGCTACGCGGGAGGCTGTGGATAACAGCGGCTACAGTCGGCCGTATGACCAAGTGGGAATACGCAACCGTGCCGCTGCTCGTCCATGCCACGAAGCAGATTCTGGACACCTGGGGCGAGGACGGCTGGGAGCTCGTCCAGGTCGTGCCCGGGCCGAACAACCCCGAGCAGCTGGTGGCCTATCTGAAGCGGGAGAAGCAGGCGTGAGCGCGGTCGAGGCCAAGTTGGCCGAACTCGGACTGACCTTGCCCGAGGTCGTGCCGCCGCTGGCCGCGTATCAACCTGCCGTGCAGTCCGGGGTGTACGTCTACACCTCCGGCCAGCTCCCCATGGTGGACGGCAAGCTGCCGGTCACCGGCAAGGTGGGCGCGGAGGTCGCGCCGGAGCAGGCCAAGGAGCTCGCGGCGACGTGCGCTCTGAACGCTCTGGCCGCGGTCAAGTCGGTCGCGGGCGACCTCGACCGCATCGCGCGCGTAGTGAAGGTCGTCGGCTTCGTGGCCTCGGCCACCGACTTCACGGGCCAGCCCGCCGTGGTGAACGGCGCGAGCGAACTGCTGGGCGCCGCCCTGGGCGACAAGGGTGTCCACGCGCGCAGCGCGGTCGGCGTGGCCGTGCTCCCGCTGGACGCGCCCGTCGAGGTCGAGATCCAGGTGGAGCTGACGGAGGCGTAGGCGGTTCCGGGCCCACCCCCGGAGCAGCCGATTGTTGCCTCTCGAACATCAGCTGACTACGGGATAGCCTCCGCCCATGGCGAATGGGCAGTGGTACCCACCGGAGTGGCCCGAGCGGATCCGTGCGCTCGCCGAGGGCAGGCTCACACCGGTCACCCCCAAGCGGGCGGCCACCGTCATGCTGCTCAAGGACACCGGCGGCGCCACCGCCGTCCACATGCTGCGCAGACGCGCCTCCATGGCCTTCGCCGGAGGCGCGTACGCGTATCCCGGGGGCGGCGTCGACCCCAGGGACGACGACCGGCAGATCCGCTGGACCGGCCCCACGCGCGCGTGGTGGGCGTCCCGGCTCGGCGTCGACGAAACCTCCGCCCAGGCGATCGTCTGCGCGGCGGTGCGCGAGACGTACGAGGAGGCGGGCGTGCTGCTCGCCGGCGCCACCCCGGACACCGTGGTCGGCGACACCACGGGCGACGACTGGGAAGCGGACCGCGCGGCACTGGTCTCCCGGGACGTCTCCTTCGCCGAGTTCCTGGGCCGCCGGGGGCTCGTGCTGCGATCCGACCTCCTGGGGGCCTGGACCCGCTGGATCACCCCGGAGTTCGAGCCGCGCCGCTACGACACGTGGTTCTTCGTGGCCGCCCTCCCCGAGGGCCAGCGCACCCGCAACGCCTCCACGGAGGCCGACCGTACGGTCTGGATCTCCCCCGGGGACGCGGCGGACGCGTACGACAAGGGCGACCTGCTGATGATGCCGCCCACCATCGCGACCCTGCGCCAACTCCGCTCGTACGCCACCGCCGACGAAGCCCTCGCCGCGGCGCCCGGCCGTGACCTGGCCCCCGTTCTGGCCCAGGCCCGTCTGGAAGACGGCGAGCTGGTGCTCACCTGGCCCGGACACGACGAGTTCACCAAGCACATCCCCAACGGTGGAGCCCCCGCATGACGGACGCGACAGCCCTTCCCGGCCAGCCGCGAGGCGCGGTCCTCTCCGGCCCCGCAACCGAACGTGCCGTGAACGTCCTCGCGCCCAACGCGTCCGCGATGACCCTCGACGGCACGAACACCTGGATCGTGGCCGAGCCGGACTCCGAGCTGGCGGTGGTGATCGACCCGGGGCCCCTGGACGACGTACACCTGAGCCATGTCGTCGACGCCGCCGAGAAGGCCGGCAAGCGGGTCGCGCTGACCCTGCTGACACACGGGCACCCCGACCATGCCGAGGGCGCGGCACGGTTCGCGGAGCTGACGGGGACGAAGGTGCGGGCGCTCGACCCGGCGCTGCAGCTCGGCGACGAGGGCCTGGCGGCCGGCGACGTGATCAGGACGGGCGGCCTGGAACTGCGTGTCGTGCCGACCCCCGGCCACACCGCCGACTCGCTCTGCTTCCATCTGCCCGCCGACCGGGCCGTCCTGACCGGCGACACGATCCTGGGCCGGGGCACCACGGTCGTCGCGCACCCCGACGGTCGCCTCGGTGACTATCTGGACTCCCTGCGGCGGCTCAGGTCCCTGACGGTCGACGACGGGGTGCACACGGTGCTGCCGGGCCACGGGCCCGTCCTGGAGGACGCCCAGGGTGCCGTCGAGTTCTACCTCGCCCACCGCGCCCACCGCCTCGCCCAGGTCGAGACGGCGGTCGAGCAAGGCCACCGGTCACCCGGCGAGGTCGTGGCGCATGTGTACGCCGATGTCGACCGCTCCCTGTGGCCGGCGGCCGAGCTGTCGGTGCGGGCGCAGCTGGACTATCTGCGGGAGCACGGGCTCATCGAGGACGCCTGACCACCCGAGGACCGCTTGAGAACCGCCTGAGAGTCGCCCGAGGACCGCCCGAGGTCTTCCTAGGGGCGCGGTTCCTTGACGCCGTGCACGCGCGCGTACTCCTCGGCGAGCCACGGACCGAGGTCGTCCACGTACGACCGCAGGACGGCGAGACCCCCCGTGGGCTCGTACGCCGCGACCGCCGTCGCCCGCAATTCGGCCGCCCGCTCCGGGTAGTACCGCCCGAACACCTCGGCCATCTCGTGGAGATCGCTGGTCCAGCCCTTCCAGCGGGGCATGACGAGTGTGAAGCCGGTGCGGACGAGGTGGCGGGACGCGGAGCGCACCAGCGGCCGCGCGGCCTCGTCCGAGTCGCCCGCCCCGGCCGTGACCTCGGCGATGCGCTCGCGCCAGCGGGACAGGAAGAGCGCGAGATCGCCGTTCGTCTCCCGGGCGAGGAGAGAGTCGGGCCGGTAGCGCGGCAGGTACTCGGCGAGATCCTCGCCCGCCAGCGGCGTACACAGGCAGGCGACGAACCACCCGAGGTCGTACCTCTCCAGCTCGCTCAGCGCGCCGGCCCTGCTGACCAGCAGCACTCCGGCCCCGTCGATCTGCGGGAACTCCTTGTCGAGCGCCTCCTCGATCGTGCGCGCGTCCGCCCGGTCCGCATCCGTGGGCTCCTCGCGCAGAGCGAGCAGCAGATCGAGGTCACTGCGTCCCACGCGTGCGGTGCCGCGCGGGATCGAACCGTAGAGGTACGCGCTGTGCAGCCGCGCCCCGAACACGTCCAGCACTCGGTCGCGGGCCGTCGCCACGACCGGCCGGAACGCCCGTGGTATCCGGCCGAGGGAACCCTCGCGCTCGATGTAGCCCTGGCTGTCCAGGCCCTGGTTCTGCATGGGACCACTGTGCATCGGCGGCGGAACGGCGTCAGGTCTTTTCGCGGAGCGCACCAGTGCGATACGAGAAGGGCCCCGCCGTGTGGCAGGGCCCTTCAGACGCGTATGAGACGCCGTGGCTAGCGCGAGCGCTTCGCCAGCCGCTCCACGTCCAGCAGGATCACCGCGCGGGCCTCCAGACGGAGCCAGCCGCGGCCCGCGAAGTCGGCGAGTGCCTTGTTGACCGTCTCCCGGGAGGCGCCGACCAGCTGGGCCAGCTCTTCCTGGGTGAGGTCGTGCACGACGTGGATGCCCTCCTCGGACTGCACGCCGAAGCGGCGCGAGAGGTCCAGGAGCGCGCGGGCCACGCGGCCCGGAACGTCGGAGAAGACCAGGTCGGACATCTGGTCGTTGGTCTTGCGCAGGCGCCGCGCGACGGCGCGCAGCAGGGCTGCGGCCACCTCGGGGCGCGCGTTCAGCCACGGCTGGAGGTCGCCGTGGCCCAGGCCCAGCAGCTTGACCTCGGTCAGCGCGCTGGCGGTCGCCGTGCGCGGACCCGGGTCGAACAGCGACAGCTCACCGATGAGCTCGCCGGGGCCGAGGACGGCCAGCATGTTCTCGCGGCCGTCGGGGGACGTGCGGTGAAGCTTGACCTTTCCTTCGGTGACCACGTACAGGCGGTCACCCGGGTCACCCTCGTGGAAAAGCGCGTCGCCGCGTGCGAGGGTCACCTCACTCATGGAGGCGCGGAGCTCCGCGGCCTGCTCGTCATCGAGCGCCGCGAAGAGCGGGGCGCGCCGCAGAACGTCGTCCACGAGTTCTCTCCTTGTCGACCTGCTCAGGGGATGTGGCTCCCCCGTGGTACCAGGGGACCGTGCTTCCCATCTTGCCGGACGGTCCAAACAGTGTGATCAGTCACAAGTCTGCCGCACCGGCGGGCCGAGCAGTGAGGCAGGGGGCCAATTGGGGGCTGATCTTCGAGGGCCGGGGCGGATGTCGGTGGCGGGCTTTAGGCTGGCCGGGTGTCCAAATCGCCGGTGAGAGCACAGGCCAAGGGGGCTGGGCGGGTGGTTGTACGTCGCGATTCCGCTGTGGGCGAACACAGTCCCGACGGAACAGATAAAACGACAAAAGCGGCAAATTCATCGCCGGTGAAGAAGGTGACTATGCCCGCCAAGAAGGCGGCGACAACCTCGAAGAAGG
>NZ_VBZC01000025.1:0-32255 GCF_005786655.1 Streptomyces montanus | reverse complement strand
GCGAAGAAGGCCACCGCGAAGAAGGCCACCGCGAAGAAGGCCACCGCGAAGAAGGCCACCGCGAAGAAGGCCACCGCGAAGAAGGCCGTCGCGAAGAAGGCCGGCCCCGCCAAAGAGGCCTCCGCCGCAGTCGCCCCCGCCAAGCCTCCCCGGAGCGAGTCCCGCACCGCCTTGGTCCGTCGCGCCCGCCGTATCAACCGCGAGCTCGCCGAGGTCTACTCGTACGCCCACCCGGAGCTGGACTTCGAGAACCCGTTCCAGCTCCTGATCGCCACCGTCCTCTCGGCCCAGACCACCGACCTGCGGGTGAACCAGACGACGCCGGCGCTCTTCGCCAAGTACCCCACCCCCGAGGACCTGGCCGCCGCGAACCCGGAGGAGGTCGAGGAGATCCTGCGGCCGTGCGGGTTCTTCCGGGCCAAGACCAAGTCGGTGATAGGCCTCTCCAGGGCCCTGCGGGACGACTTCGGCGGCGAGGTCCCCGGGCGCCTGGAGGACCTCGTCAAGCTCCCCGGAGTGGGGCGCAAGACCGCCTTCGTGGTCCTCGGCAACGCCTTCGGGCGGCCCGGGATCACCGTGGACACCCACTTTCAGCGGCTCGTCCGGCGCTGGCAGTGGACCGACGAGAAGGATCCGGACAAGATCGAGGCAGCCGTCGGCGCGCTCTTCCCGAAGAGCGAGTGGACGATGCTCTCGCACCACGTGATCTTCCATGGACGGCGCATCTGCCACGCCCGCAAGCCCGCCTGCGGCGCCTGTCCCATCGCCCCGCTCTGCCCGGCGTACGGGGAGGGCGAGACGGACCCGGAGAAGGCCAGGAAGCTCCTGAAGTACGAGAAGGGCGGCTTCCCGGGCCAGCGCCTCAAGCCCCCGCAGACGTACTTGGACGCGGGTGGCCTGCCGGCACCCCCGCTGAGAGCGCCCTCGCCGTGAGCGCCTCCGCCGAGGGCCGGGGCCGGTTCCAGGGCCGAGTCCGGGGCCGGTTCCAGGGCCGAGTCCGAGTCCGGGGCCGGTTCCGGGGCCCGATGACGGAACGATCTGCTAGTGCGCAGGCGTTGAGAGCAGCAGAGCGGGGGTGGCGATGACACGCGCGAGCGACATGCGGGGCGGCCGGCTGGCGGTGTGCAAGGACGGCCTGCCCGACTGGCTGGACCCGGTGGTGCACGCCGTCGAGACGGTGGAGCCGCTCCAGCTGAGCCGTTTCCTGCCGCCGGCGAACGGGGCGGGGCGCCAGTCCGCCGTACTGATCCTGTTCGGCGAGGGTGAGCGCGGTCCCGAGCTGCTGCTCATGGAACGGGCCAGTTCGCTCAGATCGCACGCCGGTCAGCCGTCGTTCCCCGGTGGCGCCCTCGATCCCGAGGACGGCGACCCGAAGGCCGACGGGCCGTTGCGGGCCGCTCTCCGCGAGGCCGAGGAGGAGACCGGGCTCGACCCGCGCGGCGTCCAGCTCTTCGGCGTACTGCCCGCGCTCTACATCCCGGTGAGCAGCTTCGTGGTCACCCCGGTGCTGGGCTGGTGGCGCGAGCCGAGCCCGGTGGGAGTGGTCGACCCGAACGAGACGGCGCGCGTCTTCACGGTCCCCGTGGCGGATCTCACGAATCCGGCGAACAGGGCCACGACCGTGCACCCCAGAGGCCACACAGGTCCGGCATTCCTGGTCGAATCAGCCCTGGTCTGGGGCTTCACGGCCGGAGTCATCGATCGCCTGCTGCACTTCGCGGGCTGGGAGCAGCCGTGGGACCGCGACAAGCGGGTCCCGCTCGACTGGCACACATGACAGGGTGGCTCTCGTGTTTTTTCCGGTGACCGCAAGGTGATGAGGCGAGGCTTGAATCAGTGAACGTGCTGGACATCCTGTTGCTGGTCGCCGCCGTGTGGTTCGCGATCGTGGGCTATCGCCAGGGGTTCGTCGTCGGCATCCTTTCGGTGATCGGCTTCCTGGGCGGCGGCCTCGTCGCGGTCTACCTCCTCCCGGTCATCTGGGACGCCCTGACCGAGGACGCCGAGGTCGGCACGACCGCCGCCGTCGTGGCGGTGGTCGTCGTGATCGTCTGCGCCTCCGTCGGCCAGGCGTTCACCACCCACCTCGGCAACAAGCTGCGCCGGTACATCACCTGGTCCCCGGCCCGCGCCCTGGACGCCACGGGCGGCGTGCTCGTCAACGTCGTGGCGATGCTGCTGGTCGCCTGGCTGATCGGCTCGGCCCTGGCCGGTACGACGCTGCCGACCCTCGGCAAGGAGGTCCGGGGCTCCAAGGTGCTGCAAGGGGTGTCCAGGACGCTGCCCGACCAGGCGAACACCTGGTTCGCCGACTTCTCCTCGGTCCTCGCGCAGAACGGTTTCCCCCAGGTCTTCAGCCCGTTCAGGAACGAGCCCATCAACGAGGTGAAGGCCCCCGACCCCGCCCTCGCCAAGAGCCCGGTCGCGGCCCGCGCCCAGCGCTCCATCGTCAAGGTCACCGGCACCGCCCAGAGTTGCGGCAAGGTCATCGAAGGCACCGGCTTCGTCTTCGGCGAGCGCCGCGTGATGACGAACGCGCACGTGGTGGGCGGCGTCGACGAGCCGTACGTCCAGATCGGCGGCCTGGGCAAGCGGTACGCGGCGAAGGTCGTGCTCTACGACTGGGAGCGCGACATCGCCGTACTCGACGTGCCCGATCTGCGCGCGCCCGCCCTGCAGTTCGCGTCCAAGGACGCCACGAGCGGCGACGGCGCGATCGTCGCGGGCTTCCCGGAGAACGGGTCGTACACCGTCGGCGGCGCGCGCGTGCGCGGACGGATCACGGCCGACGGCGCCGACATCTACCACCGGGGCACCGTGCGCCGCGACGTCTACTCGCTCTACGCGACCGTGCGCCAGGGCAACTCCGGAGGCCCGCTGCTCACCCCGGACGGCAAGGTGTACGGCGTGGTCTTCGCGAAGTCCCTCGACGACCCCGAGACGGGGTACGCGCTCACCGCGGACGAGGTCCGGGAGGACATCGCCAAGGGCCGCACCGCCAACCAGCAGGTGGACAGCGACAGTTGCGCGCTGTAGCGCCGGGGCGACGCCGGCCTGCTGAGGCAACGTCGGGCCGGCCGGGCCTGCTGGTGCTGTGGCCCGGGGCCTGACGGCTTGAACGCTCAGCCGCGAGGGTGGCGCAGGCGCGCCGAGACCCAGCGGGCCCGGCGCCTCAGAATATGGGGGATTCCCAGTCGGGGGTCCGTGCCCTGTATCTGCGGGGCGCCCCTCTGGTGGGAGCTCAGGCCACTGGCCGAGCGGCGGTTGCGTGCTGCGTCACTGTAGTCGTGCGTCCAGCCCATACCCCGACGTCTGCCCCTGCCCCAAGGTCGATAACCGCCCCCCGGGCCCCCAATTGGCCTATGCGCCAGGCATTTGGCCGTTCGTAGGACAAGCGTTCCTATCCCGGGGTCGAGCGCCTGACGGACCGGCCCGGACGCCCTGGACGACCCGGCCCGAAGAGGCGTCAGCGGTCCGGTTCGGGGTCCTTCAGCCAGTTCACCAATTCGGTGGAAAACGCCACCGGGTCCTCTTCATGGGGGAAGTGGCCGAGCCCGTCGAACAGTCGCCAGCGGTAGGGCGCCTCGACGTACTCGCCGGAACCCGCCGCACTCCGGGTCCGCATCACCGGGTCGAGCGAGCCGTGCAGATGCAGGGTCGGCACCCGTACCGGGCGCTTCATGCGCCGGTTGAACTGGATGCCGTCGGGCCGGACCAGCGAGCGCACCATCCACCGGTACGGCTCGATCGCGCAGTGTGCCGTCGAGGGGATGCGCATCGCGCGCTGATACGTCTCCACGGCCTCGTCGTCCGGCTGCCGCGGCCCGGACCAGTCCCGCACGAGACGGCCGACCAGAGCACCCTCGTCGGCGACGAGCTGACGCTCCGGGATCCATGGCCGCTGAAAGCCCCACACGTACGAGCCCGCCGCGGTCTGCTTCATGTCCGAGAGCATCGCCGAGCGCCAGCGCCGGGGATGCGGCATCGAGGAGACCGCGAGCCGGCGTACGAGCTTGGGGCGCATCACGGCCGCCGTCCACGCCAGATACCCGCCGAGGTCATGGCCGACCAGGGCCGCGTCGGGCTCGCCTAGGGACCGTACGACGCCGGTGATGTCGAGCGCGAGGTTCGCGGGGTCGTAACCGCGGGGCGTACGGTCGCTGCCGCCGACTCCCCGCAGATCCATCGCCACGGCGCGGAAACCGGCGTCGGCGAGTGCCACCAGCTGATGCCGCCAGGCCCACCAGAACTGCGGGAACCCGTGCAGCATCAGAACCAGTGGCCCGTCGCCCATTTCGGCGATGTGGAAACGCGCGCCGTTGGCGGCTACGTCCCGATGGGTCACCTCTTTCCCGCCGGGGACGTCGAGCCGTGCGAACGAGGTGGGCTGCTCCGAAGGTGTGGCGGGGTCCGTCATGAGGATGAGCGTGCCACAGCCTCGGCGCTCTCACCGACTCGGTCGGTCCCGTTCAACTGACGGGGGTGCGGCTTCACGTTCTGCAGCACGGCCGCCGTCTCCTTGACCGACGCCGCCGTCTTCTGCGGACCCTTGCCCTTCTTGGCCTTCTTCGCGAAGACGACGCCGATCAGCGCGAGCAAACCGGCGACCAGCACGTTGGCGGCGAAGGACAGCAGGAAGCAGACCGCGAGGTTCCAGTCGCTCCAGGTCCGGATGCCGTACGCCAGCGCGAAGCTCAGCATCGGCAGGGAGAAGATGAGCACCGCCCCGGCCGCCGCGAAGGCGCCGCCGCCGACCGCACCGCGCTTGACGTCCTGCTTGAGCTGGGCTTTCGCCAGCGCGATCTCGTCGTGCACCAGCGCTGACATCTCGGTCGTCGCCGAGGCGAACAACTGGCCGATGCTGCGTTCGGCGCCGACCGGGTTGCCATCGGGTGCGCTCATCGCGGTCTCCCTTTGTCTTGGGATTGTCTTGGGACGTTGTCGTCCTTGGGCGTTGTTGTCTTGGGGACGTTGCTGTCCTGGAGACGGTTGCTGCCTTGGGACGTTGCTGTCTTCGGGACGGTTGCTGCCTTGGGACGTTTTGCGTGCGTGTCCGATCATGCCGGACGGTCGTTCTCCTCGCTTGCCCCGGCCATCACTTGTGCAAGCCTGCGGTGTTCGGCGGCCTTCCGCTCGTAGATGTCCGCCATCCGCAGGTGGTACGCGGGACTGTCCTGCTCGTAGATGTCGGGGATCCCGTCGAGGTCCTCGTCCAACTCCTCGGCCTCGTACAGCTTGCGGTACTTGGCGTTGCGCATCTTCAGCAGCACCGTCGACAGGATGGCCGCGATCAGCGAGCCGGAGAGGACGGCGGCCTTGACCTCGTCGGTGAGTACGTCGTCGCCCTCGAAGGCGAGCTCGCCGATGAGCAGCGACACGGTGAAGCCGATGCCCGCGAGGGAGGCCACCGCGAAGAGGTCCGGCCAGGCCAGGTCGTCGGAGAGCTCCGCTCTGGTGAAGCGGGCCGTCAGCCATGTGCCGCCGAAGATGCCGATCGCCTTGCCGACGACCAGTCCGAGGACGACACCCAGGGTTTCGGGCCGCGTGAACACCCCGCCGAGCGCGTCTCCCGAGACCGCGACGCCGGCGCTGAACAGCGCGAACAGCGGTACGGCGACACCGGCCGACAGGGGGCGGACGAGATGTTCGATCCGCTGGCCGGGGGAGTGCGCCTCGTCTTCACGGGTGGTGCAGCGCAGCATCAGGCCCATCGCGACACCGGCGATGGTGGCGTGGACGCCGCTGTTGTACATCAGTCCCCAGATGACGACGGCGAGCGGGACGTACAGGTACCAGCCGCGCACGCCTTTCCTCAGCATCAGCCAGAACAGGACGAGGCCGGCGACGGCGCCGCCGAGGGCCGCGAAGTTCAGGTCGGCGGTGAAGAACACCGCGATGATCAGAATCGCGAAGAGGTCGTCGACGACCGCGAGGGTGAGCAGGAAGGCGCGCAGGGCGTTCGGCAGGGACGTACCGATGACGGCGAGGACGGCGAGCGCGAAGGCGATGTCGGTCGCGGTCGGCACCGCCCAGCCGGCGAGCGAGCCGCCTCCGACGGTGCTGACCAGCGTGTAGACCAGCGCGGGCACGGCCATGCCGCACAGGGCGGCCACGACCGGGAGCGCGGCGGCCTTCGGGTCCTTGAGATCACCGGCGACCAGCTCGCGCTTGAGCTCGATGCCGGCCACGAAGAAGAAGACCGCCAGCAGTCCGTCGGCGGCCCAGTGCTGGACGGAGAGGTCCAGGCCGAGCGCTGCGGGCCCCAGGTGGAAGTCACGGACGCTCGCGTAGCTGTCGCGCAGCGGTGTGTTGGCCCAGACGAGTGCGGCGATCGCGGCGACGAGGAGCAGGATGCCACCGACGGTCTCGGTACGGAGCGCGTCCGCGACGAAGTTCCGCTCGGGCAGCGAGAGACGCCCGAGGAACTTACGGGCGGTGGGGCTGGGCGCGGCCACGGGGAGGACCTCCGGTCGGTGGGCAGGGTGGAGCACATGCCGACCAGACTTCCCGGCGCACCTAGGGGCTTCTCGTCACGCTGTGGAACTTCCCCCAGCGTACCCATTGATGTGGCCTGACCTCTCCGGTGAGCTTCACGGCAAAGGCCACGGAAGGCCACAGAAGGCCGCATGGGGCGCCCGGCGCGTCGCCGGGCGCCCCATGACGGACGTATTCAGTGACGTACTCAGTGAGGTGCTCAGTCCTCGCTGGGCGACGCGGGGAGCTTCGCCTGGATCAGGTCCATCACCGTGGAGTCGGTCAGCGTGGTCACGTCACCGAGCTCGCGGTTCTCGGCGACGTCACGCAGCAGACGGCGCATGATCTTGCCGGAGCGGGTCTTGGGCAGCTCGGCCACCGGCAGGATCCGCTTGGGCTTGGCGATCGGGCCGAGGGTCGTGCCGACGTGGCCCCGCAGCTCGGCCACGAGGTCCGCGGTCTCCGAGGCCGTACCGCGCAGGATCACGAAGGCCACGATCGCCTGGCCGGTCGTCTCGTCGGCCGCGCCCACGACCGCCGCCTCGGCGACGGAGGGGTGCGAGACGAGCGCCGATTCGACCTCGGTGGTGGAGATGTTGTGCCCGGACACGAGCATCACGTCGTCGACCCGGCCGAGCAGCCAGATGTCGCCGTCCTCGTCCTTCTTGGCACCGTCCCCGGCGAAGTACTTGCCCTGGAACCGCGACCAGTACGTGTCGATGAACCGCTGGTCGTCGCCCCAGATGGTGCGCAGCATCGACGGCCACGGCTCGGTCAGGACGAGGTATCCGCCGCCTCCGTTGGGCACTTCCTGGGCCTCGTCGTCGACGACCGTCGCGGAGATGCCGGGCAGCGGGCGCTGCGCGGAGCCCGGCTTGGTCTCCGTCACACCCGGCAGCGGCGTGATCATCATCGAGCCGGTCTCGGTCTGCCACCACGTGTCCACGATCGGAGTGCGGTCGGCGCCGATGTGCTTGCGGTACCAGATCCACGCCTCGGGGTTGATCGGCTCACCGACGGACCCGAGCACCCGCAGGCTGGACAGGTCGAACTTCGCGGGGATGTCGTCGCCCCACTTCATGAACGTACGAATGGCCGTGGGTGCCGTGTAGAGGATGGTCACGCCGTACTTCTGCACGATCTCCCAGAAGCGGCCCTGGTGCGGGGTGTCCGGCGTGCCCTCGTACATCACCTGCGTCGCGCCGTTCGCGAGCGGCCCGTACGTGATGTACGAGTGGCCGGTGACCCAGCCGATGTCGGCCGTGCACCAGTAGACGTCGGTCTCCGGCTTGAGGTCGAAGACGGCGTGGTGCGTGTACGCGGCCTGGGTGAGGTAGCCGCCGGAGGTGTGCAGGATGCCCTTCGGCTTACCCGTCGTCCCCGAGGTGTAGAGGATGAACAGCGGCTGCTCGGCGTCGAACGCCTCGGGCGTGTGCTCGGTGGACTGCTTCTGCGTGATCTCGTGCCACCAGACGTCGCGGCCCTCGGTCCAGGCGACCTCCTGGCCGGTACGGCGCACGACGAGCACCTTGTCGACCCCGTCGACCCGGGCGACCGCCTCGTCGACGGCGGGCTTGAGCGCGGCAGGCTTGCCTCGGCGGTAGCCGCCGTCCGAGGTGATGACCAGCTTGGCGTCGGCGTCCTGGATGCGGGTCGCGATGGCGTCGGCCGAGAAGCCGCCGAAGACGACCGAGTGCGCGGCGCCGATGCGGGCGCAGGCCAGCATCGAGACGACGGCCTCGGGGATCATCGGCAGGTAGATGGCGACCCGGTCGCCCTTCTCAACGCCCAGCTCCGTCAGGGCGTTGGCGGCCTGGGAGACCTCGTCCTTCAGCTGCGCGTAGGTGATGGCCCGGCCGTCGCCGGGCTCGCCCTCGAAGTGGATCGCGACGCGGTCGCCGTGACCGGCCTCCACGTGGCGATCGACGCAGTTGTACGCGACGTTCAGCTTCCCGTCCGCGAACCATTTGGCGAAGGGCGGGTTAGACCAGTCCAGCGTCTCGGTCGGCTCGGTGGCCCAGGTCAGCCGGCGCGCCTGCTCGGCCCAGAAACCGAGCCGGTCAGCCTTGGCCTGTTCATACGCCTCCGCTGTGACGTTGGCGTTCGCGGCCAGGTCGGCGGGCGGCGCGAACCTGCGCTCCTCACGAAGCAGGTTGGCCAGGCTTTCGTTGCTCACGACATCTCCCTTTCCCAGGGTGTCCGTTGTGTCCCCGGGCCACAGCTCATCAGACGAGGACCCCTGGTGACAAGGGCCGTCCGAGAATTGGTTTAGACCTGTGTGCGTGTGGCCCCCGCGTACGGGGGCCACACGTTGTCACGGACCGGAGCGGCGGGCGGTTCAGGTCCGCGAGGGAGGGGGCCTGGGTGGGGTGTGATGGTGAACGCGTGTTCGTCGTGAGGGTTATGAGGTGTTTTGTGGAGTGCTTGCGGGGGCGGCGGGGTGCGTGCGGAGTCAGGTGCGGGTGTCGTGCAGCGCGCGTGCCGTGACCCGGTCGAACACCTCGCCGCCCGGTACGGCTTCGCCGCCGGTCCCGGCACGGCTGTCGAGCTCGGCTTCGCCGCCGGCCCCGGCCCCGGCCCCGTTTTCGTTCCCGGCCTCGGTCCCCGCCCCGGCCCCGGCCTCCGCCCGGTCGTCGACCACCGCGTCCGTGAGTAGATACCCCTGAGCCTCGCCCACGTGGAAGTACATCCCGTGCAGTTCGAGTCTGCCCTCCCGCAGAGCCCGCGCCACACACTCGTGCGCCCGCAGATGCTCCAACTGCTGCACCACATTGGTGAGACAGAGCTGTTCGACGGCGTTTGCGGGCGCCCGGTCGGCGATCCGCGTCCACGGCCGGTCCTTCGCGGCCATCCGCTCCAGACTCGGCAGACCGTGCCGCAGCCATCGTTTCAACGGCGTTCGCGCCCCGTTCGGGTCGGAGTTCAGCAGCGCCTGCATCGCCCCGCATCCGGAGTGCCCGCACACCGTGATGGATCTCACCTCCAGCACCTCCACCGCGTACTCGATCGCGGCTGCCACCGAGTCGTCACCACTTTCCTCGCCGGGCGGTGGCACCAGATTGCCCACGTTGCGTACGACGAAGAGATCGCCGGGCCCGCTGGATGTGATCATCGAGGTGACCAGCCGGGAATCGGCGCAGGTCAGGAAGAGCTGCGAGGGCCGCTGCCCCTCCCGCGCGAGCCGCGCCAGCTCGCTGCGTACCAGGGGAGCGGTGTTGCGCTGGAACGCGCTGATGCCGCTGGCCAGTTCATGCCCGCTGGGGTGCCTGTCCGAGGACGTCGTCCGCGGTGGCTGTTCGCAGTGGTGGTTGCGCCAGGGCGTCCAGGGCCGGCAGTGGCACTGCGCGGTGCCCGCCGGCTCGGTGATCCGCGTGCCTCCCCGCCCGGTCAGCTCCACCGACCCGCCGTGTGCGGTGTACGCGCTCTGCCAGTCGTGCAGCGACTCGTACGCCGCGTGGTCCATGAACGAACCGTCCAGCTCCACGACGACCTCGGCTCCCTGGGGCACCAGGTGCAGTGTCCGGCTGAGCCGCGGTACGGCGAGGAATGTCAACTGTCCGCGGACCCGCACATGGTGGACGCCCTCCGCGTCCACCTCGTGCGTGATCCGCGTACGGGTGAGCCGGTGGAGCGCGATGGTCACGGCGACGGCGACGCCTACCGCCACGCCCTCGAGGACACCGAAGAACACCACGCCCGCCGTCGTGAACGCGTACACCGGAACCTCGCGGTGGCGGGTGATGCTGCGGATGTGGTTGATCGACACCATCTGTACGCCGACGGCCATCACCAGCGCGGCGAGCGTGGCGAGGGGGATCAGATCGAGCACGGGCACCAGCAGCAGGGCGGCGACCACGATCCACAGACCGTGCAGCATCGTGGAGTTGCGGCTCACGGCGCCCGCCTGGACGTTGGCCGCACTGCGCACCGCGACGCCCGTGACGGGCAGCCCGCCCAGCGCGCCGGAGACGATGTTCGCCGCGCCCTGGCCGCGCAGCTCCCGGTCGAGGTCGGCGCGTGGGATGCGCGGCCCATGCCTGCGGGCGGCGGACAGCTTGTCCACGGCCACCGCGGAGAGCAGCGACTCGACGCTGCCGACCAGCGCGATGGTCAGGACGGCGGCGACGATGCCGAGTACGGGGCCTTGCGGCAGCCCGGTGAGGGTGTGGCTGCTCCAGGAGGGCAGGTCGACACGGGGCAGCCGCAGCCCGGCGAGCGTCGCCACCGCCGTGGCCGACGCGACCGCGGCGAGCGCCGCCGGAACCGCACGGGCAACCTGACCCGCACGCCCGGGGATACGCGGCCACAGCAGCAGCACGGTCAGGGTCAGGGCGCTCATCGACAGCGCCGGAAGGTGCGCGGCGGCCAACTGGGCGGGTAGCTGGCGGACGTTGTCGATGACGGAGCTGTGCGGTGAGCCGCCCAGAACGATGTGCAGCTGGGCGACGGCGATGGTGATGCCGATGCCGGCCAGCATGCCGTGCACGATCGCGGGGCTGACGGCGAGCGCGGAACGGGCCACCCGCAGAAAGCCCAGGCCCAGTTGGACAAGTCCGGCGAGCACGGTGATGGCGCACGTCGTACGCCAGCCGTACGTCTGGATGAGGTCGGCGGTGACCACGGTGAGCCCGGCGGCGGGGCCGCTCACCTGGAGCGGCGCGCCGCCGAGCCGGCCGACGAGCAGCCCGCCCGCGGCGGCGGCGACGAGCCCTGCCTGCAAGGGCGCCCCGGTCGCCAGCGCGATGCCCAGGGACAGCGGCAGCGCGATCAGGAATACGGCGATCGAGGCGGAGAAATCGGCGGCCGTGATCCGGGGACCACGGCGGCGGGGCCGGGGCGGGCTGTGCGGCCGCCCCTCGTCCGGCGTGTGCGAAGAGTCGTCGGTTCGGGTGGGGACGCAGGTGGACATAGTTCCCGTCTCCTCCGGGGCTGCGCGGTCGCTTGGGGTGCGGCCGTGGGTCACGGCGTACAGCGGCGGGATTTATCAAAGCTCGGCAAATGAATCGTAATGGAGAGTAAAGCCCGTGTGCGAAAAAGTAGCGCAAATAGGCTAATGAACCACTCTGTCGAGTGAATGATTCTAATGATCGGCTTGTCGCACTAATTCCTTCAGGGTCCCATGCGACCTTGGCGGCGCTGTCGGTGTTCGTTCGGGATTTCCCTTGCGGTCTGTCCGGAATTCTCCCTGCGGTCTGTCCGGGATTCCCCTATTTCGGCACCCCCCTTATCGGCGTTGGCCTGACTGAAGGAAGAAGGTGGGCGGAAGATGGCCGCCACCCAGAGGATCGCCGCGGGAGTCACGGTCACCGCGGTCTGCGCCGCGGCCCTCGCCGGTTGCGCGCTCGGGGACACCCCCGACACCGGCGCGAAGAAAGGCGCGCACGGCGCGAAGAAGGCGGCGGGCGCCCCGGCGCCCAAAAAGGTGTTCCGCCCGATCGGGGACGGCTCCACCGCCTTCACCGGAGCGCAGCCGCATCTGCCCCGCCCCGAGCGGCTCAGACCCGGTCAGAAGCCCCCGCAGTTCGTGGTCTTCTCGTGGGACGGCGCGGGCGAGGACAGCCAGAAGCTGTTCTCCCACTTCCGCGAGGTGGCCAGGGCCAACAAGGCGACGATGACGTACTTCCTGAGCGGCGTGTACATGCTCCCGGAGGAGAAGAGCGCTCTCTACCGGCCGCCGCTGCACTCACCGGGCCGCTCCGACATCGGCTTCAATGACGAGCAGGGAGTCAAGGACACCGTGCAGCAGTTGCGCGGCGCCTGGCTCGAGGGCAACGAGATCGGCACGCACTTCAACGGCCACTTCTGCGGCAGCGGCGGCGTCGGCGACTGGTCCGTCGAGGACTGGAAGAGCGAGATCGCCCAGGCCAAGGCGTTCGTGAAGTCCTGGAAGACCAACACGGGGACGGCGAAGGCGGCCGCACTGCCCTTCGACTACGACAAGGAACTGGTCGGCGCCCGCACTCCCTGCCTGGAGGGGCAGCAGAACTTCATGGAGGCCGCCCGGCAGCTGGGATTCCGCTACGACACCAGTGGCGTCAACAACCAGATCTGGCCCAAGAAGAAGGATGGCCTGTGGGACCTGTCCATGCAGCTCGTCCCGGTCCCGGGCCGGACCTTCGAGACGATCGCCATGGACTACAACTTCATGGTCAATCAGTCGGGCACCACGTCCCAGAACACCAGCGCCTACCAGCAGAAGGTCTGGGGCGACCAGATGCGTGACGGCCTGCTCAAGGGCTTCGACCGTGCCTACAACGGCAATCGTGCGCCCCTGATCATCGGCAACCACTTCGAGTCCTGGAACGGCGGCACCTACATGCGGGCCGTCGAGGAGACCATCGAGCGTGTCTGTACGCAGAGCGAGGTGCGCTGCGTCTCCTTCCGGCAGCTCGCCGACTGGCTCGACGCCCAGGACCCGCAGACTCTGGACAAGCTCACCACGCTTCAGGTCGGCGAGGCCCCGAAGCAGGGCTGGGCGTCGTTCCTCGCCGCCCAGCCCGCCCCGGCTCCGAAGGGTGTCCCCGGCGCACCCGCGGTCCAGCCGTAGTGGAAGCGGTCACGCCGTGACGGGCTCCGCCTCACGCAGCACGAAGGAGGGGTCGACCTGGGCGGCCAGATCGGCGCCCGTCCTCTCGTTGCCCCAGGACCGCGCGTTCTTCAGGTGGAAGTGCACCATCTGGCGCATGTAGCGCTCCCAGTCCCGCAGCTCGTACGTGGCGTCGGCGGCGGTCCGGAGGGCCCGCAGGGCTTGGCGGTTGGCGTCCTCCAGGTGCTCGAACAGGGGTGGGCGCCCCTTCTCCATGGCGCGCACCCAGTCCGAGTGCCCGACCGTCACCAGGAGGTCGTCACCGACTTCGGCGCGGAGGAAGTCGATGTCGTCCTGGCCCTGCACCTTGTTGCCGACCACCTTCAGGGTGACGCCGAAGTCGCGTGCGTACTCCTTGTACTGGCGGTAGACGGAGACCCCCTTCCGCGTCGGCTCGGCGACGAGGAACGTGATGTCGAAGCGCGTGAACATGCCGGACGCGAAGGAGTCCGAGCCCGCCGTCATGTCGACGACGACGTACTCGCTCTGGCCGTCGACGAGATGGTTCAGGCAGAGCTCCACTGCACCGGTCTTGGAGTGGTAGCAAGCCACTCCCAAATCGGCCTCGGTGAACGGGCCGGTGACCATCAAACGGACAGCACCGCCGTCGAGTTCCACGGCTCGCGCGCAGGCCTCGTACACCGGGTTGTCCTCGCGCACCCGCAGCAGCCGGGAGCCCTCGCCGGGCGGAGTCGTCTTGATCATCGTCTCGGCGGAGGCGATCCGCGGGTTGGAGCCGCGCAGGTAGTCCTTGATCAGCGGGAGTCGCTCACCCATCGCCGGCAGTCCGGCGGCATCCGCCTCGTCCAGTCCCAGCGCGGGCCCGAGGTGCTGGTTGATGTCGGCGTCCACCGCGACGACCGGGGCACCGGTGGTCGCGAGGTGCCTGATGAAGAGCGAGGACAGGGTGGTCTTGCCGCTGCCGCCCTTCCCAACGAAAGCAATTTTCATGTTCAGTAACAGTAGTGGCCGAGCCACGCCGACGGGCCGGTGAACGCGAAGAAGACCACCCCTTCGTGGTGAGGGTCCACCCGCAAGAGGTGCTTCGTTCAAGGAGGGGTGGCGGACCGGGGGCCGGGCGCGCGTAGGGTCGTACTCATGAGTACGACAGGTGCGAACGCCGACCCGCTCGCGGCCCTGGGCTCGCTGCCCGGCGTCGCCGAATCCGTGGAGTCCGTGCGCAAGGCAGTGGACCGGGTCTACGGGCACCGCGTCATGCGCCGCCGCAGCAACGAGATCACCTCGGAGGCCGCACTGCGCGGCGCGCGCGGCTCCGCGGCACTCGCCGGAGCGGACTGGGCCCTGGAAGAGGTGCGCCGCCGCACCGACTTCAGCGGCGACAGCGAGGCCCGGGTGGTGGGCGCCGCCCTCCGGCTGACCGCCGAGGCGGGTCAGCTCCTCTCGATCTGGCGGCAGTCGCCCCTTCGGGTGCTGGCGCGGCTGCACCTGGTGGCGGCCGCGGACAAGGGTGACGGGGTCGGGCGCCCGCGACAGGACGGCGAACCGGTCGACGAACCGCTGATCGAGCTGCCGCTGCCGGACGCCACCGAGGTCGCGGGCCGCCTCGACGGCCTCTCGCAGCTGATCATCGCGGGCACCTCCGCCCCCGCCCTGGTGACCGCCGCCGTGGTGCACGGCGAACTCCTCGCCCTGCGCCCCTTCGGCTCGCACAACGGCTTGGTGGCGCGCGCGGCCGAGCGCATCGTCCTGGTCGGCAGCGGCCTCGACCCGAAGTCCGTCTGCCCCGCCGAGGTCGGCCACGCGGAACAGGGCCGCGCGACCTACCTGGCGGCCTTCGACGGCTACCTTTCCGGAACGCCGGAGGGCATGGCGACCTGGGTCGCCCACTGCGGCAGGGCGGTCGAGTTGGGCGTACGTGAGTCGACGGCCGTCTGTGAGGCGCTTCAGCGAGGGGCGGCATAAGCCCCGAAGCGGCCTGTCCGGAACATGGAAAAAGGCCCCTCGAGGGGCCTTGAACAGGGTTGCGGCGGTACGAGGATTCGTACCGCCGCTGGCATGTTCACCCGGTTACCATGCGTCCTCGGAATATTGCCCATCAGGTCGGGAACTGTTGCCCGTCGCCTGGTGCGGCTGGCCCGTAATCGACGGGTCGACGTCGCGTGGGTGCCCAGTGTTCATGCTCGGTCCGTGGGGCCTTGGTTGCGTTATTAAGGTGATCCTTTTTCTCGGATGTCCTTGGTCTCGCGGGCCGTTAACTTCTTTGTACTCCAGGACCGGAGCAAGCGGAAGCCCTCCGTGTACTTCTTTACTTTTAGGTTCAAAGAGGTTGAATCGGTCGCTCTTATTGCTGTTATCGCTGTTTTCGCTCGTATCGTCCGTCTCGCCGCGGGGGATGAGGCAGCTCAGCTCACTGCCGAACGGCGCCGGCTCGTGTACCAGACCAGCCCCGCGGTGGCCGCGGCCGCGCCTATCGCCGCGGCTGCGACCAGGGCCGGCCGGGGTGGCACGGACAGCCGCTGCTTGAGCCGCACCGGGTGGTGGAAGTCGAGGATCGGCCACGCGCGCGTGGTGGCCTCGCGGCGCAGCGCTCGGTCCGGATTGACCGCGTGGGGGTGGCCGACGGCTTCGAGCATCGGGAGGTCGGTCGCCGAGTCGCTGTAGGCGTAGCAGCGGGAGAGGTCGTACCCCTCGGACACGGCCAGCTCCTTGATCGCCTCGGCCTTCGTCGGCCCGTACGCGTAGTACTCCACCTCGCCCGTGAAGCAGCCGTCGTCGCCGACGACCATGCGGGTCGCCACCACGCGGTCCGCGCCGAGGAGTTCACCGATCGGCTCGACGACCTCCGCGCCGGACGTCGAGACGATCACGACGTCGCGCCCGGCGATGTGGTGCTCCTCGATGAGGGACGCCGCCTCGTCGTAGATGATCGGGTCGATCAGGTCGTGCAGGGTCTCGGCGACGATCTCCTTGACCTGTTGGACGTTCCAGCCGCGGCACAGCGTGGAGAGGTACTCGCGCATCCGCTCCATCTGGTCGTGGTCGGCGCCTCCGGCGAGGAAGACGAACTGGGCATATGCGGTACGCAACACGGCCCGGCGGTTGATCAGGCCGCCTTGGTAGAACGACTTGCTGAACGTGAGCGTGCTCGACTTCGCAATGACCGTCTTGTCCAGATCAAAGAAGGCCGCTGTGCGGGGCAACGAGTGGTTTTCCACGAGCCAGAGCATAGGCGCCCACCATTCGGCGTAAGGTGGGGCGCGTGGGTTTGCCTGAGAGGGCTCTCGGGTACACCATGGAAGTCACGGATCGTTCGCGACCGTGCTAACCCGGTCCGGCTCCTCCCCCCCCGAGTCGGCCGTGGGGACGACCCCCGCTCTCCCCCCCGGCGGGGGTCGTCGCATGTCCGGGTGGGTTTTCTCCCCTTCTTCGCTGATCACGCGCCACGCTGTGTCGGCTCCGGCGCTTCTCTGCGCGTACCCATGATTCGTCACTGTCTGTAGCCGTCAGGCTGCTCTAAGGAAGTCGTACAAGGGTCACCGGTTTGGGTGAGGGCGATATTCACATCCGCCGAGTTGTCCACAGTTATCGAGCAAGATCCACACGATTTCCGGGATCGCTGCACCGTGATTCCAACGCGTCCCGCCGGGCGGAAGTTCATGGCCGGTTCGGTATGTCCGGCACGTATGGCCGGTTCGTATCGGCGGTTCATATGGAGGACCGGTTGCCGGTTCTTCACGCGGGCGGGATTCGCGGGGCCGCAGAGGCTCTGTGGAAGAGGCAGCGAAGGGGGATGGAGATCGTGGCGGGAGCCATCACGCATGACCGGCCGGGGGCCGCCGAGGGGCGGCAGGGCGGACCGTTGATCGTCACGGAGGACGCGGATCTGCTGGACGACCTGCTGCGGCTGTGCGCCGCGGCGGGCGCCCGGCCCGAGGTCCACCATGGCGTGCCCGAGCGCGGAGGCGGCTGGGAGACGGCGCCTCTGGTCCTGGTCGGCGACGACGCCGCGCGGCGCGTGCGCGGGGCCGCGCGCAGACGCGGAGTGGTGCTCGTGGGGCGGGATCAGGACGATTCCGGGGTGTGGCGCCGGGCCGTGGAGATCGGCGCCGACCATGTCCTGCTGCTGCCCGACGGCGAGCAGTGGCTGGTCGACCGCATCGCGGACGTGGCCGAAGGAGTCGGGCCGCCCGCGCTCACCGTCGGCGTGATCGGCGGTCGCGGAGGGGCCGGTTCGTCCACGCTGGCCTGCGCGCTCGCGGTCACCTCGGCGCGCGAGGGGCGGCGCACGCTGCTCGTGGACGCGGATCCGATGGGAGGCGGACTCGACGTACTCCTCGGCGGCGAGACGGCCGAGGGTCTGCGCTGGCCGGCGTTCGCCGCCTCGCGCGGACGGGTCGGCGGTGGCGCCCTGGAGGAGTCACTGCCCGAGCTGCACGCGCTCAGAGTCCTCAGCTGGGACCGCGGCGACTCCGTGGCCATCGCACCCGAGGCCGTACGGGCGGTGCTGGCCGCGGCCCGACGGCGGGGCGGCGCGGTGGTCGTGGACCTGCCGCGCCGCGTCGACGAAGGCGTCGCGGAAGCACTCGCCCAAGTGGACATGGGGCTGCTGGTGGTCCCCGCCGAGCTGCGCGCGGTCGCGGCCGCCGGGCGGGTCGCGTCCGCGGTCGGAATGGTCCTGCGCGATCTGCGGATCGCGGTGCGCGGGCCGTACGCGCCCGGCCTGGACGACAAGGAGGTGTCCCGTCTGCTCGGGCTGCCGCTGGCTGGCGAAGTGCCTGTGGAGACGGGGTTGTTGGCCGCGAACGAGCGCGGGGCCCCACCCGGGGGCGACACCCGGGGCCCGCTTGCGCGCTTCTGCTCGGCGTTCTGGGCGCGGGCCGCGGTTGTGGGAGGGGGCGTATGAGCGGGGGCACACGCGTGCGTGCCGGAGTGCCGGGTGGGCGTGAGGAGGCGGGTTCACCTGCGGGCGTCGTGTTGTCGGGTCGGTGTGCGGGCGTGGGTTTGCCTGAGGCCGCGAGGCCGTCGGGCGGGCAGGTGAGCGTGGGCTTGCCTGCGCGGGCCGGGCTGTCGGGCGGAAGTTCGGGGGTGGGCCGGGCCGCGGATGCTGAGCTGTTGGACGGAGTGCGGCAGTGGCTCGCCGAGAGCGGGGCCGAGCCGACCCCGGCGCGGGTGGCGCAGGCCTTGCGGGACCAGGGGCGGGTGCTGGGGGACGCCGAAGTGCTCGGCGCGGCCGAGCGGTTGCGCTCCGAGCTGGTCGGGACCGGCCCTCTGGAGCCCCTGCTCGACGACCCTTCGGTGACCGACGTGCTGGTCTCGGCGCCCGACCGGGTGTGGGTGGACCGGGGCGGCGGACTGGAGCTGACGACCGTCGCCTTCCCGGACACGGCGGCCGTACGACGTCTGGCGCAGCGCCTCGCGGCCGTGGCCGGGCGACGGCTCGACGACGCGCACCCCTGGGTGGACGCGCGGCTTCCGGACGGCACGCGTCTGCACGCGGTGCTGCCACCGGTAGCGGTGGGTTCGACGTGCCTGTCGCTGCGGGTCGTACGGCCGCGGGCGTTCACGCTCGACGAGCTGGTGGCGGCCCGGACGGTGCCGCCGGGCGGCGACCGGGTGCTGCGGGCGCTGCTCGACGCCCGGTTGTCGTTCCTGATCAGCGGAGGCACGGGAAGCGGTAAGACGACGCTCCTGAGCGCCTTGCTGGGGCTGGTAGGACCGGGCGAGCGGATCGTGCTCGCGGAGGACTCGGCGGAGCTGCGCCCCGACCACCCGCATGTCGTACGCCTGGAATCCAGACCGGCCAACCAGGAGGGCGCCGGACTCGTCACGCTCCAGGACCTGGTGCGGCAAGCCCTGCGGATGCGGCCGGACCGGCTGGTCGTCGGCGAGGTGCGCGGACCCGAAGTCGTCCATCTGCTGGCCGCGTTGAACACCGGCCACGAAGGCGGTTGCGGGACCGTCCACGCGAACGCGGCGGCGGGGGTACCGGCCCGCTTGGAGGCGCTCGGCACAGCGGCGGGGCTCGACCGGGCCGCCCTGCACAGCCAGGTGGCGGCCGCGCTGTCGGTGGTGCTCCATCTCGTACGCGACCGGGCGGGGCGGCGGAGGATCGCCGAGGTGCATGTGCTGGAGCGGGATGCGGCGGGGCTTGTGGTGACGGTGCCGGCGTTGCGGTGGGGCGTGGAGGCCTTCACGTACGAGCGGGGGTGGCAGCGGCTGCGGGAGCTGCTCGGTGAGAGGAGTGAGGGGCTGTGACGGGGGTCGGCGAGATGGCGCTCGGCGCGGCGATGGTGTGTGCCGGAGCGGCGGCCTGGCTGATGGGCCAACAGGGGCCGAGGGCTCGGCGGGCTCAGCTGCTGTGCGCCGGTGGTGGGACGCAGGGGGCCGGACCGCCGACGTGGGAGCACAGGGCGCGGGAACGGGTGGCTGTGGCCGGGCGGCGACTGCGGCTGTTGCATCGACTCAGGGGCGAATGGTGGTCGCTGGCCGCCGGGTTGATGGTCGCCTTGCTGGGGGCGTCCGTGGTGCCGCTCGTCATGGGGGCGCTCGGGGTTCCGCTGGTGCGGCGAGCCCGGCGGGCCGCGCAGGCAAGGCGGGAGCGGGAGCGGCGGGCCGATGCGGTGATCGCGTTGTGCGGGGCGCTCGCGGGGGAGGTGCGTGCCGGGCGGCAGCCGGGCGAGGCGCTGTTTCGCGCCGCCCGTGACTCGGGCGGACTCGGTGGCGCACAGGCGGTGGTGCTGGCGGCGGCACGGTTCGGCGGGGATGTGCCCGGCGCGCTGACCGACGCGGCCCGTCGGCCGGGGGCCGATGGACTGCTGGGCCTCGCCGCGTGCTGGCGGGTCGCGGTGGACCGGGGGGCCGGACTCGCCGCCGGACTCGACCGGCTGGAGGGGGCATTGCGCGCGGAGCGGGATCAACGGGCCGACCTGCGCGCCCAGTTGACCGGGGCTCGGTCGACAGCGGTGCTGCTCGCGGGATTGCCGTTGCTGGGGCTGCTCCTCGGGACCGCGCTGGGCGCCGATCCGCTGCATGTCGTCCTGCATACCGGCGCGGGCCTCGGCTGTCTGCTGGTCGGCGGTGTCCTGGAGGGCGCCGGGCTGTGGTGGGCGCTGCGGATCGTACGGCGGGCGGAGGCCGTATGAGCGTGGAGGTTGTCCACAGGCTGGGGGTGGCCCTGTGCGTGGCGGCCGGGCTCTGGTCCATGGCATGGGCGCTACGGGCGGCGCGGCGGGAGCGCAGGGCGCGTCGGCGGCTGGGAGTGGTGCTGCCGGCCAAGCCGGTGCCCGTCCGCCGGCGCTTCGAGATCCGGTCCGGGATGACGGGGTGGCTGCCGGTGGTGGGCGCGGTGATTGCCTGCTGGGTGTTCGTCGGCGGTGCTCCCGGGATCGTGGCCGGGATCGCGGCCGGATTCGGGGTGTGGCGATGGCAGCGGAGACCCACGCCCGCCGAGGAACCCCAGTCGGGCGTGGCCGCACGGCAACTCCCGCTCGCAGCCGATCTGCTGGCGGCCTGCATCGCGGCGGGCGCCAGTCCCGTGACGGCGGCTCAGGCCGTGGGCGAGGCACTCGAAGGGCCCGTCGGAGAGCGGCTCGCGCGAGGCGCGGCAGAGGTGCGGCTCGGGGGTGAACCGGCCGAGGCGTGGCGAGGACTGGCCGCCCTACCGGGGGCCCGGGCACTGGCCCGGCTGCTGGAGCGGGCGGGCGAGTCGGGCGTACCGGCGGCGAGTCCCGTCGCACGCCTCGCCGCAGAGGCCCGTGCGGAGTGGGGACGGACCGCCACCGCGCGGGCGCGACGGGCGGGCGTCATGGTCACCGCGCCGGTGGGGCTGTGCTTTCTGCCCGCGTTCATCGCGATCGGCGTGCTGCCCGTGGTGATCGGGCTGGCGAGTGGGGTGCTGGGAGGAGGTGGTGGATGACGGGCGGGATGCGGTGAAGGGCGAGCTATGAACGATCAACGGCCGATGGAACGGATGAACGGATCTACACGGGGGTTCGGATGAGCAAGGCAATGCGGGTGCGGGTGCGCGTACGAGTGTGGGCTCTGGCGGCCAGGGCGTGGGCGGTGCCGAGGGCCCGGACCATGCGGAGGGATGCTGGGATGGTCACTTCCGAGTACGCGATGGGGCTGATCGCGGCCGTGGGGTTCGCCGCCCTCCTCTACGAGGTGCTGACCGGTTCACAGGTCAAGGCAGCTCTGCAGGACATCGTCGAAAAGGCGCTCCATGGGCAGTTCTGAGTCGGCAGCGGCCGGCCCACCGCTGGGCCGGGGGCCGAACCTGCTGGTGGCCCGGGACCGGGGGTTCGTGACGGCGGAGGCCGCCGTGGTGCTGCCTGTGCTGGTCGCGTTCACGATGGCGCTGGTCTGGGCCGTGATGGCCGCGTCCGCGCAGATCCAATGCGTGGACGCGGCCCGGGCGGGAGCACGTGCGGCGGCCCGCCAGGACCCCCCGGGGGCTGTGACGGCGGTGGCCCGGCAGGCGGCGCCGAGTGGGGCCCGGGTCACCGTTCGGCGTGCGGGTGACCTGGTGCGCGTACGGGTCGAGGCGGAGCCGCCGGGGCCCGACGCACTTGCCCTGGACCTGGAGCACGAGGCCGTGGCGCTGGCCGAGGAGACGGTGGGGGCGGGCGGATGACGAGCGAGGGCGACGGGGTGCGTCCGTCGCGCAGGAGGGCCGCCTCCTCGGACCGAGGATCGGCGACCGTCTGGACCGTGGGCGCCATCGCGCTGCTGTGCGTCGTATTCGGCGTCGTCCTCGTGATGGGCCAGGCGGTGGTGACCCGTCATCGCGCGGGCGGCGCGGCCGACCTGGCGGCGCTCGCGGCGGCGGACCACTGGATGGAGGGGGGTACGGCGGCATGCGCCCAGGCGGACCGGGTGGCCCGGGCTCAGGGCACCAGGATCGTTCGGTGCGCCGTCTACGGCGAGATCTCGGACGTCAGGGTCTCGGCGGGGCGAGGGCCCTTCACGGCCGAGGTCAGATCGAGAGCGGGGCCTGCGGGGCCGGTGGCACCGCGGGGGAGGTGACGCCGCAGCCGGGGTCGCCCAGCTGCGGCGAGGTGGGCGCCGTCCGCCGGGCGCCGTCCGCCGGGAGCCGTCCGCCGGGAGCCGCCCGCTGGGAGCGGGGCGTCGGGAGCGGGGCGCCGGGTGGGCGGATGCCCTAGCCTTCCGCTCCCTCCCCATCAGCGTTCTCCTGCCCCTCCGGCGCCCCCCGCAGCAGGACTGTCAGCAACCGGACCGCTCCCCGTTTGTGCAGCGGGTCGTTGCCGTTGCCGCACTTGGGGGACTGGATGCAGGACGGGCAGCCGGCCTCGCACTCGCAGGAGGCGATGGCCTGGCGGGTGGCGGTGAGCCACTCGCGGGCCGTGTGGAAGGCGCGTTCCGCGAAGCCCGCGCCGCCCGGGTGGCCGTCGTACACGAAGACCGTGGGAAGGAGGGTGTCCGGGTGCAGCGGGACGGACACGCCGCCGATGTCCCAGCGGTCGCAGGTGGCGAAGAGCGGCAGCATGCCGATCGAGGCGTGCTCGGCGGCGTGCAGGGCGCCGCCGAGGATCTCGGGGTTCACACGGGCGGCGTCGAGCTGGTCCTCGGTGACCGTCCACCACACGGCACGCGTGCGGAGCGTACGAGGAGGGAGGTCGAGTCTCGTCTCGCCCAGTACTTCACCGGTGATGACCCGACGGCGCAGGAAGGAGACGACTTGGTTGGTGACCTCGACAGAGCCGTAGCACAACCGGCCCTCGCCCCAAGGGACTTCGACGTCCGTTTCCAGGACGGAGACGGCCGTGGTGTCGCGGGCGACCGTCGAATACGACGGATCGGCCTCCTCGACCAGGGCGACCGAGTCCTCGAGGTCGAGCTCCTTCACCAGGTACGTACGGCCCTGGTGGAGGTGGACCGCCCCGTCGTGGACGGTGGTGTGCGCGGCCGAGGCGTCGACCGTGCCCAGCAGTCGTCCCGTCGCCGCCTCGACGACTTGGACCGGGTTGCCGCCCTGCCCGCGGATGTCGGCCAGATCGGCGGCCCGCTCCCGGCGCGTCCAGTGCCATGCCTTCGTACGGCGGCGCAGCAGCTTCGCGGCTTCCAGCTGCGGTAGCAGACCGGGGGACGCCGGGCCGAAGAGCGCGAGGTCCTCGTCGGTCAGGGGGAGCTCGGCGGCCGCGGCGCACAGGTGAGGTGCGAGGACGTACGGGTTGTCGGGATCGAGGACGGTGGACTCCACCGGCTGGTCGAACAAGGCCTCCGGGTGGTGCACGAGGAACGTGTCCAGTGGGTCGTCGCGGGCCACCAGGACGGCCAGCGCGCCCTGCCCGGAGCGTCCCGCGCGGCCCGCCTGCTGCCACAGCGAGGCCCTCGTGCCCGGATAGCCCGCGATGACGACGGCGTCCAGTCCGGAGACGTCGATTCCGAGTTCGAGGGCGGTGGTGGCGGCCAGGCCGAGGAGTTCGCCGGAGTGGAGGGCTTGTTCGAGGGCGCGGCGTTCCTCGGGGAGATAGCCGCCCCGGTACGCGGCCACGCGCCGGGCCAGGGTGCGGGCACCCTCGGCGTCACCCGCCGATGCCACCGTCGCGAGCCGTTCCTGGGCGATCACCGAGATCAGCTCGGCGCCCCGGCGGGAGCGTACGAAGGCGACGGTGCGTACGTCCTGCAGGACCAGGTCGGTCAGCAGATCGGCGGTCTCCGCGGTTGCCGTCCGGCGGACAGGCGCGCCTTTCTCGCCCTGGAGCTCGGTGAGCGGCGGCTCCCAGAGGGCGAACACCAGTTCCCCGCGCGGTGAGGCGTCGTCCGCGACCTCGACGACCGGGAGGCCGGTCAGGCGGCGAGCGGCCACCGACGGCTCGGCGGCGGTCGCGGAGGCCAGCAGGAAGACGGGCGAGGCGCCGTACCGCGCGCACAGGCGGCGCAGCCGGCGCAGCACCTGGGCCACATGCGAGCCGAAGACGCCGCGATAGGTGTGGCACTCGTCGATGACGACGTAGCGCAGAGCACGCAGGAAGGAGGACCAGCGGGGGTGGGAGGGCAGTATCCCGAGGTGCAGCATGTCGGGGTTGGTCAGGACGTAGTTGGCGTACTGGCGTACCCACTCGCGCTCCTCGACCGGTGTGTCGCCGTCGTAGACCGCGGGACGCGCCGCGTTGCCCAGAGGATGTGAAAGTTCCTTCACGGCTCGGCACTGGTCCGCGGCGAGGGCCTTGGTCGGTGCCAGGTAGAGGGCGGTGGTGCCCCGTCCGTTGGGCGCCTCGGAGCCGTCGAGAAGGGCGGACAGGACCGGCACGAGATAGGCGAGCGACTTGCCGGAGGCCGTGCCCGTGGCGACGACGACCGAATCGCCGTCCAGCGCGTGCTCGGCGGCCTGTGCCTGGTGGGCCCAAGGGTGCTCGATGCCCGCGGCCTGGACCGCGGCGATGACCTCTGAGCGGATCCGGTCAGGCCAGACGGCATGACGGCCCTCACGTGGGGGCAAGTGCTCCGTATGAGTGATGCGCGAAGCCCGGCTCGGCCCCGAGGCGAGCAGGTCCAGGACCGTGCCCGGAGAGGGACGGGAAGCGTTGTCCGTCGAGGGTCGATCGGATCGGTGATTCTTGGCCATCGGCATCGAGTGTGTCACTGGCGTGACGGACAATGGGGCCAAGGCGTCGTGCACGCCTGCCGGTAAGTGATTGAATGCCATCGCGGCTGGCGAACCGTCCCGGGGTCTCCGCCGAGGTGTCCCGAGGGACGGCCGCTCGATAGCAAGGTGCTGGAGGATCCGTGGACCTGTCCCTGTCGACACGTACCGTCGGCGATCGTACGGTCGTCGAGGTCGGTGGCGAAATCGATGTATATACCGCGCCCAAGCTGCGCGAGCAGCTGGTCGAGCTGGTGAACGACGGCAGTTTTCACCTTGTCGTCGACATGGAGGGCGTGGACTTCCTCGACTCCACCGGCCTCGGCGTACTGGTGGGCGGCCTGAAGCGGGTCCGGGCCCACGAGGGCTCGCTGCGACTGGTCTGCAACCAGGAGCGCATTCTGAAGATCTTCCGCATCACCGGTCTCACCAAGGTGTTCCCGATCCACACCTCGGTCGAGGAAGCGGTAGCGGCCACCGACTGAGTGGTCCTCGGTCGCGACCTGGCGACCGAGCGGCCCTTGGCCGAAGGCCGGTCCCGGGCCGTGTGTCCGGGACGGAAGAAGTCAACGAGGGGGGTCCGGGCCTCAGGGTCCGGACCCCTGACAGCACGCCCGTAGTCCCGAGGGGGATGCATGGCCACCGTTGAACTCCGATTCAGCGCGCTGCCCGAGCACGTCAGGACCGCCCGACTGGTGGCGGCAGCGGTAGCGCGCAGGTCCGGAGTGGACGAGGCCGTCCTCGACGAGGTGAGGCTCGCCGTAGGCGAAGCCTGTACACGGGCCGTCGGCCTGCACCAGAGCAGCGGCATCTCGGCGCCGGTGCGGGTGCTGCTGATCGAGGAGGAGAAACAGTTCTCCATCGAGGTCGGCGACGAGGCTCCGCGCACGGCTCCCGGAGAGAAGGTGCCGGGTGCCCACGGAGCCGATGATCCGGACGCGGAGAGCGAGGAGGACGAGATGGGCCTCGCGGTCATCAGCGGCCTCGTCGACGATGTGGAGGTCACCGCCGGAGAGCACGGCGGACTGATCAGGATGAGCTGGCCGAACACGCCGCCTGCCGCGCTCGTCCCCTGATCTCGACGTCACATCATCTCTTGCCAGAGGGCCCTACAGAGTAGGGCCCTCTGGCATGTCCGGCGGTCGGTCCCCGCTCGTATAGTGGTCTTGAGCGGCCTTTCGTGAATTGATTCACGATCAATCGCACGATAATGGATCTGCAGTCAATGCCTTTGGGGCATTACCACTTTCGGGTTGCCTGGTGGCTCGTGGATCATTTGCTGAAGGGCATGTGAAGGCGAATTCCGCTTACCGCACCCTGTTTTGATCAGGTCCTGATCCCTACAATCCGTCCACATCTTGAGCTCAGCCCAAGCGTCAAGGAGGACGAATGGCGGGGCTTTCTACCCCTCATCAGTTTGACCAACCCACAACCCTCGCAGCTGCGGTTCTGACCGACGACAACCGTCTGATCGTGATCGTCATCGCGATCGTCGCCCTTGCGGCACTTGTGGTCGCCGGGACACTGGTGCGCCAGGTACTCGCGGCCGGCGAGGGCACCGACAGCATGAAGAAGATCGCGGTGGCGATCCAGGAGGGCGCGAATGCCTACCTGGGGCGGCAGATGCGCACGCTCGCGGTATTCGCCGTCGTGGTGTTCTTCCTGCTCATGCTGCTGCCCGCGGACGACTGGAATCAGCGCGCCGGACGATCGGTCTTCTTCTTGATCGGCGCGGCATTCTCGGCGACCACCGGTTATATCGGCATGTGGCTCGCCGTTCGCAGCAACGTTCGCGTGGCCGCCGCGGCACGGGAAGCGACTCCGGCGGAAGGCGAGCCGGAAAAGGATCTCACCGAGGTCTCGCACAAAGCCATGAAGATCGCTTTCCGCACGGGCGGTGTCGTCGGCATGTTCACGGTGGGGCTCGGTCTGCTGGGCGCCTCCTGTGTGGTGCTGGTGTACGCGGCCGACGCGCCGAAAGTCCTGGAGGGCTTCGGTCTCGGCGCCGCGCTGATCGCGATGTTCATGCGTGTCGGCGGCGGCATCTTCACCAAGGCCGCCGACGTCGGCGCCGACCTGGTCGGCAAGGTCGAGCAGGGCATTCCGGAGGACGATCCGCGCAATGCCGCGACCATCGCCGACAACGTGGGCGACAACGTCGGCGACTGCGCCGGCATGGCAGCGGACCTCTTCGAGTCGTACGCCGTCACGCTCGTCGCCGCGCTGATCCTCGGCAAGGCGGCGTTCGGCGACTTCGGGCTCGCCTTCCCGCTGATCGTTCCCGCGATCGGTGTGATCACGGCGATGATCGGCATCTTCGCGGTGGCCCCGCGCCGGACCGACCGCAGTGGCATGACCGCCATCAACCGCGGCTTCTTCATCTCCGCGGTGATCTCGCTCGCGCTGGTCGCGATCGCGGCCTTCGTCTATCTCCCGTCCTCGTACGCGGGACTGGACGGGGTCACGGACGAGGAGATCATCGGCCATGGCGGCGATCCGCGGATCCTCGCGCTCGTCGCGGTCGCCGTAGGCATCGTGCTGGCCGCGCTGATCCAGCAGCTGACCGGCTACTTCACCGAGACCACCCGCCGGCCTGTACGGGACATCGGCAAGACCTCGCTCACGGGTCCGGCCACCGTCGTGCTCGCCGGTATCTCCGTCGGCCTCGAGTCGGCCGTCTACACCGCCCTGCTGATCGGCCTCGGCGTGTACGGGGCCTTCCTGCTCGGCGGTACGTCGATCATGCTGGCGCTCTTCGCGGTGGCGCTGGCCGGTACCGGTCTGCTCACCACGGTCGGCGTCATCGTCGCCATGGACACCTTCGGTCCGGTCTCCGACAACGCGCAGGGCATCGCCGAGATGTCCGGTGACGTCGAGGGCGCGGGCGCGCAGGTGCTCACCGACCTCGATGCCGTGGGCAACACGACGAAGGCCATCACCAAGGGCATCGCCATCGCCACGGCTGTCCTCGCGGCCTCGGCGCTCTTCGGCTCGTACCGCGACGCGATCCTCACGGCCGCGAACGAAGTCGGCGAGAAGGTCTCCGGCGAGGGCGCGCCGATGAACCTGATGATGGACATCTCGCAGCCCAACAACCTGGTCGGGCTCATCGCGGGTGCCGCGGTCGTCTTCCTCTTCTCGGGGCTGGCGATCAACGCGGTGTCGCGGTCCGCCGGGGCCGTGGTCTACGAGGTGCGGCGGCAGTTCCGCGAGCACCCCGGGATCATGGACTACACCGAGAAGCCCGAGTACGGGCGCGTCGTCGACATCTGCACCAAGGACGCGCTGCGCGAGCTGGCCACGCCCGGCCTGCTCGCCGTACTGACGCCGATCGCGATCGGCTTCACGCTCGGGGTCGGCGCACTCGGCTCGTTCCTCGCGGGCGCGATCGGCACCGGCACGCTGATGGCGGTCTTCCTCGCCAACTCCGGAGGCGCGTGGGACAACGCGAAGAAGCTCGTCGAGGACGGTCACCACGGCGGCAAGGGCAGCGAGGCCCATGCGGCGACGGTGATCGGTGACACGGTCGGCGACCCGTTCAAGGACACCGCGGGTCCCGCGATCAACCCTCTCCTGAAGGTGATGAACCTGGTGGCGCTGCTCATCGCGCCGGCGGTCGTCAAGTTCTCGTTCGGGGAGGACAAGAGCGTGGGCATGCGCGTACTCATCGCGGTGCTCTCGCTCGCCGTGATCGTGGGCGCGGTGTACGTGTCCAAGCGGCGCGGGATCGCCGTGAGTGACGAAGGCAACTCCGAGCGGGTCACCAAGTCTCCGGACGCGGCGGTGGTTTCGTGAGCGGTTCTTCTGAGGCCCGCCCTTAGGGCTGGTCAGGTTCCGCCTCAACGGGCGGGCGGGCGGCGCGCGTTGGCGTGCCGTCCGCCCGCCCGTCTGTGTTCACGCCGTGGTCGTGAGCCTTCTCTCGCTTGGTGCAAATGGCTACAATAACGGACAGATCGGATGCCCGCCGTGTGGATGTCGTCGAGTTGGCGTGTATGTTCCGGGGCCGAGAGCCATGGAAGGGACCAATCCGGTGAACAAGAAGCTCGCGGCCGCACTGTCCGGCGGTGCGGTACTGGTACTGGCGCTGTCAGGATGCGGCGGCGACGACAGCAGCGACAAGCTGAACTCCTGGGCGAAGCAGGTCTGTGACGCGGTGCAGCCCCAGGCGAAGAAGATCGAGGCCGCCAACGCCTCCATCCAGAAGCAGACCTCGGACAACAGCACGCCGGAGGACGTCCAGAAGACGGACTCCCAGGCATTCCAGGACATGTCCGACGCCTACAAGGCGATGGGTTCCGCCGTGAAAACGGCCGGGGCGCCGGACGTCGAGGGCGGCGAGAAGAAGCAGACGGACGCCGTCACGGAACTCAGCGACATCTCCTCGTCGTACGCCGACCTCAAGAAGCAGATCGACGGTCTCGACACGAAGGACCAGGGGAAGTTCGCCGACGGCCTCAAGGACATCGCCACCGAGCTGGACAAGCTGAGCCAGAGCGGCAACGACGCCCTCAGCAAGCTGGAGGAGGGCGAGGTGCGCAAGGCGATGGCCAAGCAGGAGAGCTGCAAGTCCGCCTCCCCGGGGCCGTCGGTGACCAACGGCTGACCCCCGGAGACCGATCGTTCGTCAACCGAAGGAGGGCCCGGTACGCGCGCGTGCCGGGCCCTCGGCATGGGTGTCCACAGGCGCACGCTCCCCGTCGGCGGGAGCGGACACAATGGAGTCGTGAGTAACCCCAGCCTGGCACCGCTGCCCTCGTCCGACCGACCCGACGTCACCGCGCGGCTGCGGGACGCCCTCCTGAGCGCCTCCTTCAGTGCCGACGGCCTGCTCGATCTGCTGGGCGCCCCCGCGTACGCGGCGCTGGCGCGGAGCGAGACCGTCCCCGCGCTCCGGGCGACCCGGGGCGACACGCCACTGGAGACGCTCGTACGGCTCTTCCTGCTGCAGCAGCCGGTGCCGCACGCGCGCCTGGCGGACGTACTGCCGGTGGAGGAGTGCCTGGAGAGCGGATGGCTGACCCGGACCGGAGGGGACGAGGTCGCGGCCACGGTCGACGTTCGGCCGTACGGCGGGCCAGGCGGCGAGGACTGGTTCATCGTCTCGGACCTGGGCTGCGCGGTCGGCGGAGCCGGCGGCATCGGCAGCCGGGACAAGCGGGTCGTACTCGGCGTGGGCGGAGCATCCACGACCCTGGCCGGCATCACGGTACGTATGCCCGTCGCGTCCGCGCTCGACATCGGCACCGGCTCCGGAATCCAGGCGCTGCACGCCGCACAGCACGCCACGCGGGTCACCGCCACCGACCTCAACCCGCGCGCACTGCACATCACCGCCCTCACGCTCGCGCTGTCCGGCGCGCCGGCGGCCGATCTGTGCGAGGGCCCGCTCTTCGAGCCGGTGGCCGAGGAGACGTACGACCTGATCGTCTCGAACCCGCCCTTCGTCATCTCTCCCGGCGCCCGGCTCACCTACCGCGACGGCGGGATGGGCGGGGACGATCTGTGCCGCACGCTGGTTCAGCAGGCGGGAGAGCGGCTCAACGACGGCGGGTACGCGCAGTTTCTCGCCAACTGGCAGCACGTGGAAGGGGAGGACTGGCAGGACCGGCTCCGGTCATGGGTGCCGCGCGGGTGCGATGCCTGGATCGTGCAGCGTGAGGTGCAGGACATCACGCAGTATGCCGAGTTGTGGCTGCGGGACGCGGGCGACCACCGCTCGGATCCGGTGGAGTACCGGGCGCGGTACGACGCGTGGCTCGACGAGTTCGAGGCGCGGAAGGCCAGGTCCGTCGGCTTCGGGTGGATCACCCTGCGCAAGTCGGGGGCCGCGCAGCCGTCGATCGTCGTGGAGGAGTGGCCGCATCCCGTCGAACAACCGCTCGGCGAGACCGTGCGTGCGCACTTCGACCGCGTCGACTATCTCCGCGCTCACGACGACGCGGCCCTGCTCGCCGGGCACTTCAAACTCGCGGGCGAGATCGTGCAGGAGCAGGTCGGGCTGCCGGGCGCCGAGGATCCGGAACATGTCGTGCTGCGCCAGCACCGCGGGATGCGGCGGGCCACACAGGTGGACACGGTGGGGGCGGGCTTCGCGGGTGTGTGCGACGGCACACTGAGCGCCGGACGGATTCTGGATGCCATCGCCCAACTGGTCGGCGAGGACCCTGTGTTGCTGCGGGACCGGACGCCCGCGCAGATTCGGCTGCTGATTGAGCAGGGATTTCTCGAGCCGACGGGGTGACGCGAGAGCGTCGCGGGGGAGCGTGCGGGCGGGTGCGGGTGTGCCCGTGGCGCGCCCCGGGCGCGTCGACGGCATGTCGTCGTGCCGATGCGACTGGGGCGCATCCGTACCGCCGAGTCGCATGTGTCCGGTCTGGCTGGATTGGTCCGCAAAAAGGCTCCTGTCAGTGGGTGGTGCGAAGCTACCTTTCATGGGACAGATTCCACGCGTCCTCGGGGGAGGCGCGCTGTCTCGGGGGAGGCCGATATGGCGGGGGACACGCCGGATCAGGGCGAAGGCAGGCTGATCAGCGGGCGGTACAGGCTGCTGCGCACGCTGGGCGCGGGCGGAATGGGACGCGTCTGGCTCGCGTACGACAACGAATTGGCCTGCGAGGTCTCCATGAAGGAGATCGCAGTGCCCGATGTGCCGATGGACGCGAGCGAGCCGGCGCAGCGCATCGCACGGGCCCGCAGCGAGGCGCGAAACGCGGCGCGACTGCGCGGACATCCGCATGTGGCCACGGTGCACGACGTACTGATGCACGAGGGACTGCCCTGGATCGTCATGGAGTACGTGCCGGACGCCATCGATCTTCAGGCGGTCGTCCGGCAGTCGGGGCCGCTGTCGCCCGCGGAGACGGCCCGGATCGGGCTAGGCGTCCTGGACGCGCTCACCGCGGGACATCGGATCGGGATCCTGCACCGGGATGTGAAACCGGCCAATATCCTTCTGGCGCCGGACGCTTCGGGCGATCCGTACGCGCGCGTGCTGCTCACCGACTACGGGATCGCGCTGCAGCCCGAATCGCGCGAGCCCCGGCTCACCGCCACCGCCGGCATCCTGGGCACACCCGGTTATCTCGCCCCCGAGCGGGCGCGTGGCGAGCCGCCGACACCGGCCGCCGACATGTTCTCCCTCGGCGCCACGCTGTACGCGACGGTCGAGGGCCACGGCCCGTTCGACCGCCATGGGGAGTACGCGACGCTGACCGCCTTGCTGAGCGAGGAGCCCACGCCGCCCGAGCGTGCCGGTGAACTGACGTCTGTGCTGCAGGGACTGCTCGTCAAGGACCCGGTGCGGAGGTCTTCGCCGGAGGCGGTGGCGCGGAGGTTGGAGCGCGTGGCGCAGAGTTCGCCGGGCGGGGTTTTCGGGCCGCCGCCGGGTGCGGCTGGTGGGGCTCCGGCGGCTGGTGGATCTGATGGGTTCCCTGTGGCCGGTGCGGCTGGGGCTGTGGCTTCGGCTGCGGGGGCGCCGGGTTCCTGGTCGGAGCCGGGGACTCCGGGGCACGCGCCGGGGGCGGGGCAGGCCGGTCCGTGGGCCGGGCCCGCGACACCTGGGGCCACGCCCGGAGCGCCCGGCCCCTGGGCGGGGCCCGAGACGCCTGGGGCGCCCGCCGGAGCGGGGCA
>NZ_VBZC01000024.1:0-139619 GCF_005786655.1 Streptomyces montanus | reverse complement strand
GGTGGTCATAGCGTGAGGGAAACGCCCGGTTACATTCCGAACCCGGAAGCTAAGCCTTACAGCGCCGATGGTACTGCAGGGGGGACCCTGTGGGAGAGTAGGACGCCGCCGAACTAATTTTAAAGCTTCGGTCCTCGGACGATAAGTCCGAGGACCGAAGCTTTTTTGTTTTCCAGGGCTACCCGAACCCCTCCGCGTCGAGGGCAGATGCCTGAGGGTAAGGTCAGGGGGCATCGTTGGCACGTTCCCACAGGAGGCCCCGGGTGGAGGTTCAGGAGACCCGCGTCCAGACAGACCGGGTCCTCACCATCCCGAACATCCTCAGCATGGCGCGCCTTGCAGGCGTGCCCCTCTTCCTGTGGCTGATCCTCAGGCCTGAGTTCGGTGGTCCCAAGAGCGACACCTGGGCGCTCCTGGTGCTCATGCTGAGCGGCATCAGTGACTATTTGGACGGCAAGCTCGCCCGGCGCTGGAACCAGATCAGCAGGCTGGGCCGGCTGCTGGATCCCGCGGCCGACCGGCTCTACATTCTGTCGACATTGGTCGGCCTCACCTGGCGTGAGATTCTTCCACTGTGGCTGACGGCTGTCCTGCTGGCGCGAGAGCTGGTTCTGCTGGTGATGGTGGGTATCCTCAGGCGTCACGGCTATCCGCCGCCGCAGGTGAACTTCCTCGGGAAGGCCGCGACGTTCAACTTGATGTACGCCTTCCCGTTGCTGTTGCTCAGTGACGGAAGTGGTTGGATCGCGTCACTCGCTGCTATTTTCGGCTGGGCGTTCGCGGGATGGGGTACAACGCTGTACTGGTGGGCAGGGATCCTCTACGTGGTACAGGTCCGCCGCCTTGTTCGCGCGGACGCCATGGCCGATTGAGCTCGCCGAATGGGGGGCCGTAGTGGCCTCTGATGGCCCGCAAGCGGAATGTGCGGGACAATCTGACGGGTGAAGTCGGCTAGACAGTCGTCTCTTCAAGGAGGACGCTTCCGACATGAAGGCCGTCGTGATGGCCGGAGGCGAAGGCACGCGCCTTCGCCCTATGACCTCAAGCATGCCCAAGCCGCTCCTGCCCGTGGCCAATCGCCCGATCATGGAGCATGTGCTACGGCTGCTCAAGCGGCATGGGCTCAACGAGACCGTCGTAACTGTCCAGTTCTTGGCCTCCCTGGTCAAGAACTACTTCGGTGACGGTGAAGAGCTCGGGATGGAGCTCACCTATGCCAATGAGGAGAAGCCACTCGGTACTGCCGGCAGCGTCAAGAACGCCGAGGAGGCGCTGAAGGACGACGCGTTCCTCGTGATCTCCGGTGATGCTCTGACCGACTTCGATCTCACCGAGCTGATAAATTTCCACAAGGAAAAAGGCGCAATGGTCACCGTCTGTCTGACCCGCGTCCCCAATCCGCTGGAATTCGGCATCACTATCGTGGATGACGAGGGCAAGGTAGAGCGCTTTCTGGAGAAGCCGACCTGGGGCCAGGTTTTCTCGGACACCGTGAATACCGGTATCTATGTCATGGAGCCCGAGGTATTCGACTATGTCGAGGCGGACGTTCCCGTCGACTGGTCCGGTGATGTCTTCCCGCAGCTGATGAAAGAGGGCAAGCCGATCTATGGCTATGTCGCCGAAGGGTACTGGGAGGACGTCGGCACGCATGAGAGCTATGTGAAGGCGCAGGCCGACGTCCTGGAGGGCAAGGTCGACGTAGAGCTCGACGGCTTCGAGATCTCGCCCGGTGTGTGGGTGGCCGAGGGCGCCGAGGTGCATCCCGATGCGGTACTGCGGGGGCCGTTGTTCATCGGGGACTACGCCAAGGTCGAGGCCGACGTGGAAATCCGTGAGCACACCGTCGTCGGCTCGAACGTCGTGGTGAAGAGCGGGGCCTTTCTGCACAAGGCCGTTCTGCACGACAACGTGTACATCGGCCAGCACAGCAATCTGCGCGGTTGTGTCGTCGGAAAGAACACCGACATCATGCGGGCCGCCCGTATCGAGGACGGCGCCGTGATCGGCGACGAGTGCCTCGTCGGCGAAGAATCGATCGTGCAGGGCAACGTACGGGTCTATCCGTTCAAGACGATCGAGGCCGGCGCCTTCGTCAATACGTCAGTCATCTGGGAGTCCCGAGGTCAGGCCCACCTCTTCGGGGCCCGCGGGGTGTCCGGGATCCTCAACGTGGAGATCACCCCGGAGCTCGCCGTACGTCTCGCCGGCGCGTACGCGACCACCCTCAAGAAGGGTTCCACCGTCACGACGGCCCGCGATCACTCCAGGGGCGCCCGTGCGCTGAAGCGGGCGGTCATCTCGGCGCTGCAGGCCAGCGCCATCGACGTACGCGACCTGGAGAACGTGCCGCTGCCGGTGGCGCGGCAGCAGACGGCGCGGGGCAGTGCCGGCGGCATCATGATCCGGACGACGCCAGGGGTGCCGGACTCCGTCGACATCATGTTCTTCGACGGGCGCGGGGCGGATCTGTCGCAGGCGAGTCAGCGCAAGCTGGACCGGGTGTTCGCGCGGCAGGAGTACCGGCGCGCGTTCCCGGGTGAGATCGGCGATCTGCACTTCCCGGCCAGCGTCTTCGACTCTTACACGGGCTCACTGCTCAGAAATGTCGACACGACCGGGATTGCCGAATCCGGGCTGAAGGTTGTCGTGGACGCCTCGAACGGCAGCGCCGGACTGGTCCTGCCGAGCTTGCTGGGCAAGCTCGGAGTCGACTCGCTGACGATCAATCCCGGCCTCGACGAGTCCAGGCCCACGGAGACGGCCGATGCGCGCAGATCCGGACTGGTGAGGCTCGGGGAGATCGTGGCGTCCGCGCGGGCCGCGTTCGGAGTGCGGTTCGACCCGGTCGGCGAGCGGCTCTCGCTCGTCGACGAGAAGGGGCGGATCGTCGAGGACGACAGGGCACTGCTCGTCATGCTCGACCTGGTGGCCGCTGAGCGGCGCAGCGGGCGGGTGGCGTTGCCGGTGACCACCACGCGGATCGCCGAGCAGGTGGCGGCGTACCACGGGACGCAGGTCGACTGGACGACCACCTCGCCGGACGATCTGACGCGCGTCGGACGTGACGATTCGACGATCTTCGGAGGCGACGGCCGCGGCGGTTTCATTGTGCCGGAGTTCAGCAGCGTCTTCGACGGTTCGGCGGCCTTCGTGCGGCTCATCGGACTGGTGGCCCGGACGCAGCTCACGCTCAGCCAGATCGACGCGCGGATTCCGCGGGCGCACGTCCTCAAGCGTGATCTCGCCACTCCCTGGGCGGTCAAGGGCCTGGTGATGCGGCGCGTCGTGGAAGCGGCCGGTGATCGGTTCGTGGACACGACGGATGGCGTACGGGTCGTGGAGACCGACGGACGCTGGGTGATGGTGCTTCCCGACCCCGCGGAGGCGGCGACGCATCTGTGGGCCGAGGGGCCCGACGACGCGTCCGCCCAGGCGCTGCTCGACGAGTGGTCGTCCGTCGTGGACAGCGCCGGGCGCTGAGCACGCGCGCGTGCCGGACGGCGTTTCTCAAGGGGTCCGTCCGGCACGCGGGTGGGGCCATTCGGAGGTAGTGGTCGCGACATGCGACGATGTGCGGCATGCCGCAGTACCCCCCCGTTCGGAGCACCCCTTCGCGCGTCCCGCGCCCGGACGCCTCCATGTCGTTGCTCACCAACGTCATGGACCACAGCCTCGACGAGGGCTACGCCGAGGCGGCCGCCCGCAAGCAGGCCGAAGGCGTCGGAGGCATCCCCAGGACTCTGCGGGCGAAGCTCGGTCTCGCGGCCGGCCTCGTACTGGCTGCCCTGGTGGTGACCGTGGGGGCGGCACAGGCGCGGGTCGCGGCGCCGGCCCTCGCCAAGGAGCGCGAGGAACTCATCGATCGCATCGACCGTGAAAGCGCCACGGCCGACAAGCTCGAGGACAGTGTCGACAAGCTGCGCGATGACGTGAGCGCTCGGCAGCGTGAGGCACTGCGGAAGCACGGCGGCGACCAGGGCGAACTCGTGGGCATCCTGTCGGGGGCGGCCGAGGTGCACGGCCCCGGCGTGAAGCTCGTCGTGAACGACGCCAAGGAAGCCGAACAGGGCGGGGACGGGGACCCGCGAGAGACCTCGGGTTTCTCCGACACCGGACGCGTGCGCGACCGTGATATGCAGCGGGTGGTCAACGGGCTGTGGGAGTCCGGTGCCGAGGCCGTCACGATCAACGGTCAGCGGCTGACCGCCCTGTCCGCGATCAGGGCCGCGGGTGACGCGATACTGGTCGACAACAAGCCGCTGGTGCCGCCCTACACGGTGCTCGCGGTGGGGGACGGGAAAAAGCTGAGCACCCGGTTCCAGAACAGCGCCGACGGACAGTATCTGCACGTGCTGCACGAGAACTTCGGGATCCGGACCAGCATCTCCGTGGAGGAAGAGGTCCGGCTGCCCGCCGCGCCGAGCGTGATCGTACGAACAGCAGAGCCGAGCACAGAGAAGGGCACATCGTGATCGCCGTACTGGGCCTCGTCGTGGGAGTCGTGGCGGGATTGTTGGTCCGGCCCGAGGTTCCGGCGGTGGTCGAGCCGTACCTCCCGATCGCCGTCGTGGCGGCGCTCGACGCCGTCTTCGGAGGCCTGCGCGCGATGCTCGACGGCATCTTCGACGACAAGGTCTTCGTCGTGTCGTTCCTGTCCAATGTGGTGGTGGCCGCACTGATCGTCTTCCTGGGCGACAAGCTGGGTGTGGGCGCGCAGCTGTCCACCGGTGTCGTGGTCGTGCTCGGCATCCGCATCTTCTCCAACGCCGCGGCGATCCGCCGGCACGTGTTCCGGGCGTGAGGCCGATGAGCAGCCAGGACGAGACCCCCGAGAACAAGCTGCGCGCGAAGCTGCCCGAAGAGGTGCCGGCTGAGGCCTCTGAGACCCCTGCCTCTGAGACTCCTGAGACCCCTGCCCCTGAGGTTCCTGAGGCCCGTGAGCCCTCTGATGCCCCTGAGGCATCGGGGGACGAGCCGGAGCAGGTCGTGCCGACTCTCTCCGGGCGTCAGCGGCTGGTGCAGGGCCTGTGGCCGCCACGGGTGTCACGTGCGCAACTCATCGTCGCTCTCCTGCTGTTCGGCCTCGGCTTCGGTCTGGCCGTCCAGGTGGCGTCCAACAGCGACAGCAACGGCGCCCTGCGCGGTGCTCGCCAGGCAGATCTCGTACGCATCCTCGATGAACTCGACGACCGGACGCAGCGTCTGGAGGAAGAGAAGCAGGGGCTCGAAGATCAGCGCACCGAGCTGGAGAACAGCTCGGACCAGGCCGAGGAGGCCCGCAAGCAGACGGTCGAGAAGGAGAGGCAGCTCGGCATCCTGGCGGGCACGGTGGCGGCGGAGGGACCCGGCATCACACTCACCATCGACGACACGAAGGGAACGGTCGAGGCCGACATGCTGCTCGACGCGATCCAGGAGCTGCGCGCCGCCGGTGCGGAGGCGATCCAGGTCAACGATGTACGGGTGGTCGCCAGCACCTATCTGACGGACGCGAGCGGCGGAGTGAGCGTCGACGGGAACAAGATCAGCGCGCCCTATCGTTTCAAGGTCATCGGCAAACCGCAGGACCTCGAACCGGCGCTCAACATCCCCGGCGGAGTGGTGCAGACTCTGGAGAAAGAGCGGGCCACTGTCACGGTGGAACGCTCAAGCAAGATCGTCGTGGATGCCTTGCGAGCGGTGAAGCGGCCTGACTACGCTCGGTCGTCCTCCCAGTGATGCGGCGGCGCATGGCGGCCGCTCTGCCAGGGCATGAGGTTGCGGGGGGTCGACGCACCGATTGGGTGGTGCGTGGTGGAAACTGTCTGGTGGACACGGACGTTGTGAGGATGTCCGGCTCGACCGGTGTGTGTAATCAGGGTTCGTCCTGCCCCACGGGCGGGTCTGTTTCGGTCAAGGGGAATCGCCCGTGAAGTTGTTTGCGAAGTTGTTCGGCAAGAGTGCGCGAGAGGGCAGCGACAATGCCACTGCCCGCCATCGTGCATCGCGCCATGAAGATGCCGAGGGGCACGGGGAGCGCCCGCTGTTCCGAGACCAGGTGGGTGGTCCGGGCGGTGACATTTCCGGTGGTCAGGGCGCGCCGTCTGTTGACCCTGCCCAGTCCGGCCGCATAGGTTTCGGGGAACCGTCAACCTCAAGTACGGGTGGAGGGTTCTCCTCCGGTCCGTACGCGTCCAATGCCCAGGCAGGACAGCCGCGGCAGGAGGATCCGTCCATGTCGGCCCTGGTGTGTACGAGGTGCGGGAACCGCAACGCCGAGAACAGCCGGTTCTGCTCCAACTGCGGTGCGCCGCTGCGGGCCGGTGCGGCCGCCGAGCGCCCGTCGGAGACCACCTCCACGATCTCCATCTCCGGCATCGAGTCCTACGACGCCGAAGCCACCGGCCAGACGCAGATGCCCATGCTCTCTCCCGAGGCACAGGCCGCCGTCGACGCGCTGCCGCTCGGTTCGGCGCTCCTGGTGGTGCGCCGCGGGCCGAACTCCGGAAGCCGCTTCCTGCTGGACGGCGATCTGACCACGGCCGGTCGTCATCCGCAGAGCGACATCTTCCTCGACGACGTGACCGTGTCGCGCCGCCATGTGGAGTTCCGGCGCGCTCCGGACGGTTCGTTCACCGTCGCTGACGTGGGCAGCCTGAACGGCACGTACGTCAACCGGGAGCGGATCGACTCCGTCGCACTGTCGAACGGTGACGAGGTGCAGATCGGCAAGTACCGGCTGGTCTTCTACGCGAGCCAGCGGGGCATCTGACCCTCCCCCAGACTCCGTCCCGGGGGGACCTCAGGGAATGTCCATGCTTCAAACACCGAGCGGCGGTGCCGGTAACGGCGCCGCCGCCACGGCCAGTGGGCTGATGAGCATCGGCACGGTGCTGAACGTGCTGCGCGACGAGTTTCCCGAAGTCACCATCTCCAAGATCCGGTTTCTGGAGTCGGAGGGGCTCGTCGAGCCCCAGCGGACCCCTTCGGGGTACCGAAAGTTCAGCCCGAAGGACGTCGAGCGCCTCGGCCACGTACTGAGAATGCAGCGTGACCACTATCTGCCCCTGAAGGTGATCCGCGAGCACCTGGAGGCCGTGGAGCGCGGTGAGGCGGTGCAGCTGCCCGCCGTGGGGCGGCAGCCTGACGGCGAGGCTGTCAGTGAGCCGGAGGGGCCCACCGCGGCCCGGATCGGGCGGGCCGATCTGCTGGCCGCCGCCGAGATCGGCGAGCAGGAGCTCGAGGAATGGGAGTCGTACGGGTTGATCACGCCGCTGCCGGACGGGGTCTACGACGCCGAGGCGGTGACCGTGGCCGGGCTCGTCGTGGAGCTCGGGCGATTCGGGATCGAGCCGCGGCATCTGCGCGCCGTGAAGGCCGCCGCGGACCGCGATGCCGGGCTCGTCGATCAGGTCGTGGCCCCGCTGCGGCGCCACCGCAATCCGCAGACTCGAGCACACGCGGAGGCTCGGACCAAGGAGCTGGCGGGGCTCGCGGTGAAGCTGCACGCCGCGCTGGTGCAGGCCGCGCTCGGGGTGCGGCTGCCCTGAGCCGGGGCCCTCGGCGGTGCACGGATCGGCCGCCCGTTCCGTGCTCGACTACCCAAAGGTGCCGAGCACGGCCTAGGGTTGCTGTGTGAACGAGCTCGACGTCGTAGGTGTCCGGGTTGAAATGCCCTCCAACCAACCGATCGTGCTCCTGCGCGAAGTGGGAGGCGACCGTTACCTCCCCATCTGGATCGGGCCGGGGGAGGCGACGGCGATCGCCTTCGCGCAGCAGGGCATGGCTCCCGCACGACCGCTGACCCACGACCTGTTCAAGGACGTGCTGGAGGCCGTCGGCCAGGAGCTCACCGAAGTACGCATCACCGACCTGCGTGAGGGCGTCTTCTACGCGGAGCTGGTGTTCGCCAGCGGTGTCGAGGTGAGTGCCCGGCCGTCCGACGCCATAGCGCTGGCCCTGCGCACCGGGACGCCGATCTACGGCAGTGACGGGGTCCTGGACGACGCGGGTATCGCGATCCCGGACGAGCAGGAGGACGAAGTGGAGAAGTTCCGCGAGTTCCTCGATCAGATCTCGCCCGAGGACTTCGGGACCAACAGCCAGTGATCCGGCTTCGGACCAGCAGATGTGTCCCGGCTTCGGGAGCTGAGGCCAGTGACCCTCCGGGACCGTCGGACGACAGGGCGTACGTCGGCCGTGCCGAGGGTATTCGGCTAGCCTTTCCCCGCGGCGGGTCACGGGAAACCACTCTTAGGGTGATTATCACTCGGCGTGGCGAGTGTGGCGATCGTTGACGCACCCCTGGTGACTGCCTACCGTCGAGGAGGCAGGTCGAGGACGGAGGTCGGCGTGAGAAGCAGCGGCGACGGTACGGCTGGGGGTCCCGGACGCAGTCCGGGTGAGAGCGGCCCGTACTCGCTTCACGGCAGCACGGCCGACCACGCTCCACAGCGGCCGACGCCGGTGCCTGACGAGGGCGGGGTGGCGTCCGAGGACGTTGGCTATCGCGGTCCGACGGCGTGCGCGGCCGCGGGCATCACCTACCGGCAACTGGACTACTGGGCCCGGACCGGGCTTGTCGAACCCAGCGTGCGGCCCGCCTACGGCTCGGGGACGCAGCGGCTGTACAGCTTCCGGGACGTCGTCGTCCTGAAGATCGTCAAGCGGTTCCTCGACACGGGCGTGTCGCTGCAGAACATCCGCACCGCGGTCCAGCACCTCCGGGAGCGCGGGTTCCGCGACCTGGAGCGCATGACCCTGATGAGCGACGGGGCGACGGTCTACGAGTGCTCCTCGCCCGACGAGGTCCACGCGCTGCTCCAGGGCGGGCAGGGCATCTTCGGGATCGCCGTCGGTGTGGTCTGGCGGGATGTGGAGAGCGCGCTCTCGCAGCTGCACGGCGAGCGGATCGACACAGGTGAGACGCTCGTAGGGCACCATCCCGCGGACGAGCTGGCACGGCGCCGCAACCGCGCGGTCTGAGACCTCACGGCCGGACCGATCACAGGGCATTGTCAGTGGCGTAGGGCAGCATCGGAGATGTGAGAAACACGCCCACGATCCTGCATCTGGACATGGATGCCTTCTACGCTTCGGCCGAACAGGCAGCCAAGCCGAGCCTGCGCGGCAAAGCGGTGATCGTGGGGGGACTCGGGCCGCGTGGAGTGGTAGCCACCGCCTCGTACGAGGCGCGGGTCTTCGGGGTCCATTCGGCGATGCCCATGGCGCAGGCGCGCCGGCTGGCGCCCAACGCCGCTTATCTGGTGCCGCGCTTCGGGTTCTACCGGGAGATCAGCGAGCAGGTGATGGGGCTGCTGCGGGAGCTGTCGCCGTTGGTGGAGCCGCTGAGCCTGGACGAGGCGTTCGTGGACCTGGAGGCGGGGGGAACGGCCTGGGACGAGGAGTCGGCGCGGCTGACGGGTACGAAGCTGCGCGGGGACATCCGGGCTGTCACCGGGCTCACGGGGTCAGTGGGGCTCGCCGTCTCCAAGATGCTCGCGAAGATCGCCTCCGAGCAGGCCAAGCCGGACGGCCTGGTGCTGATAGAGCCGGGGACGGAGCGAGCGATGCTGGGACCCCTGCCGGTGCGGACGCTGCCGGGAGTGGGGCCGGCCACCGGTGATCACCTGCGGCGGGTCGGCATCACCACGGTCGAGGAGGTCGCGGAGGCGGGCGAGGACGAGCTCGTGCGGCTTCTCGGCAAAGCCCACGGGAGCGCGCTGTACGCCATGGCGCTGGCGCTCGACGAGCGGCCCGTGGTGGCCGAGCGGGACACCAAGTCGGTGTCCGTCGAGGACACGTACGACGTGGACATCCATGACCGGGTCCGGGTGCGGGTGGAGGTGCAGCGGCTCGCCGACCGGTGTGTGCGGCGGCTGCGGGACGCCGGGCGGTCGGGGCGGACCGTGGTGCTCAAGGTGCGGCGGTACGACTTCTCGACGCTCACCCGGTCCGACACGCTGCGTGGGCCGACGGACGACCCCTCGGTGGTGCGGGAAGCGGCGGCGCGGCTGCTCGAGACCGTCGACACCACGGGGGGCGTACGGCTCCTGGGGGTCGGTGTCACGGGGCTCGCCGACTTCACGCAGGAGGACCTCTTCGCCCAGGCGCAGGCGGCCGCCGGGGAGCTGGAGCCGCCGGCCGAGGAGGAGGCTGAGGAGTCGGCCGAGAAGCAGGAGACGCCCACGGTGCGACGGTGGTCGGCGGGGCATGACGTACGGCATGCCGAGTTCGGACCCGGATGGGTGCAGGGCAGTGGCCTTGGGCGGGTCACCGTGCGGTTCGAGACGCCCGACTCCGAGCCGGGGCGCGTGCGCACGTTCCGGACCGACGATCCGGAGCTGGAGCCGGCGGAACCGCTGCCGCTGGTGCGACGAAGACCTCAGGTCTCGTCCGAGCCCGCCAGGTGGCCGCAGTCGCGGTCCGGCGGTGGGGGCGGAGGCGCCACATCGAGGCCGTAGTGGTGATAGAGCTGGATTTCCTGCTCGGGGGAGAGGTGGCGGCCGACGCCGAAGTCGGGGGCGTCCTTGATCAGGGCGCGGTCGAAGGGGACCCGCAGGGCACCCTCGACCAGTTCGCTGGGCTCCAGGGGCACAAAGGCGTCCCTGCTGAACAGACCGGTGCGTATGGCCGCCCATTCCGGCACGCCGGTCGCATCGTCGAGATAGACCTCGTCGACGGTGCCGATCTTGTTGCCATTGCGGTCGAACGCCTTGCGGCCGATCAGTTTGCGCGGATCGACGTCGGTCTGCACGGGACCTCCAGCTGCTCACAACTCATCCGTAAGCACTACGAAAGAGCACTTTGAGGAGGGCGGCCACTCGAGGGAAGCCCGCTGGTAGGCTGGCAACGGCCGCTGACCCCGTGCGGGAGAGTCCTCCAGACTTCACCGGAGGCGCCGAAGGAGCAAATCCTCCCCGGAATCTCTCAGGCCCACGTACCGCACGGACGAGGTCACTCTGGAAAGCAGGGCGGGCGTCCACGGCTCCCGCTCTCACCGACGGTGCAAGCCGGATCGCCGAGTGCGGGCGGACCGGCGAAGCTCTCAGGTTGAGATGACAGAGGGGGAGGCCGTCCGGGCACCCACGCCGTGGTGCCCTCGAAGGTCGTGTCAGACCAGGAGGCCTCCGCAATGACCGCCCATCGCATTCCACTCTCCGAGCTCGAACAGGGAATCCCTTTCGAACAGCGCCACATCGGGCCCGACACCGAGGCCCGGGCGAAGATGCTCGCGCAGGTGGGGTACGGCTCGCTCGACGAGCTGACGGCCATCGCGGTCCCGGACGTGATCAAGAACGCCGAGGCGCTCGCTCTGCCCGGCGCGCGCACCGAGGCCGAGGTCCTCGCCGAGTTGCGTTCCCTGGCGGACCGTAACGAGGTCCTCGACTCGATGATCGGGCTCGGCTACTACGGCACGTTCACGCCGCCGGTGATCCTGCGCAACGTCATGGAGAACCCGGCCTGGTACACCGCGTACACGCCGTACCAGCCGGAGATCTCGCAGGGCCGCCTGGAGGCGCTGCTGAACTTCCAGACCATGGTCGCCGAGCTGACGGGCCTGCCCACCTCCGGTGCCTCGCTGCTCGACGAGGGCACCGCGGCCGCCGAGGCGATGGCGCTGTCGCGGCGCGTGGGCAAGGTCAAGAACGGTGTCTTCCTCGTCGACGCGGACACGCTGCCGCAGACCATCGCCGTGATCGAGACGCGCGCCGAACCGACCGGAGTCGAGGTCGTCGTCGCGGACCTGAGCGACGGCATTCCGGCCGAGATCGCCGAGCGCGGCGTCACCGGAGTGCTCCTCCAGTACCCGGGCGCCTCCGGTGCCGTACGGGACATCAAGCCCGTCATCGACCAGGCGCACGAGCTGGGCGCGATCGTCACCGTCGCCGCCGATCTGCTCGCGCTGACGCTGCTCACCTCACCGGGTGAGCTCGGCGCGGACATCGCGGTCGGCACGACACAGCGCTTCGGAGTGCCGATGGGCTTCGGCGGGCCGCACGCCGGATACATGGCCGTGCGCGAGAAGTTCGCGCGCAACCTGCCCGGCCGTCTCGTCGGCGTCTCGGTCGACGCGGACGGCAACAAGGCATATCGGCTGGCCCTGCAGACGCGGGAGCAGCACATCCGCCGGGAAAAGGCGACGAGCAACATCTGTACGGCGCAGGTGCTGCTTGCCGTGATGGCCGGGATGTACGCCGTGTACCACGGCCCTCAGGGCCTCAAGGCGATCGCGGGGCGCACCCACCGGTACGCCACGATCCTCGCGGCGGGCCTGAAGGCGGGCGGCGTCGAGGTCGTGCACGAGGCCTACTTCGACACGCTGACCGTGCGGGTGCCGGGCAGGGCCGCCGAGACCGTCGCGGCCGCGCGCGACGGCGGGGTCAACCTGCGCCTCGTCGACGCCGATCATGTGTCCGTCGCCTGCGACGAGACCACCACACGCACCCAACTGGGCGCGGTCTGGACCGCGTTCGGCGTCCGGGGCGACATCGAGGCGCTGGACGCGTCCGTCGTGGACACGCTGCCCGCCGCGCTGCTGCGCACCGACGAGTACCTCGCGCACCCGGTGTTCCACCAATACCGCTCCGAGACCGCGATGCTGCGCTACCTGCGCCGCCTCGCCGACCGCGACTACGCGCTCGACCGCGGGATGATCCCGCTGGGCTCCTGCACGATGAAGCTCAACGGGACCACCGAGATGGAGCCGGTCACCTGGCCCGAGTTCGGACAGCTGCACCCCTTCGCGCCCGCCGGCCAGGCACAGGGCTACCTCACGCTCATCCATGAACTGGAGGAGCAGCTCGCCGAGGTCACCGGCTATGACAAGGTGTCGCTCCAGCCCAACGCCGGTTCGCAGGGCGAACTGGCGGGCCTGCTGGCCGTACGCGGCTATCACCGTGCGAACGGCGACGAGCAGCGCACCATCTGCCTCATCCCGTCCTCCGCGCACGGCACCAACGCGGCGAGCGCCGTGATGGCCGGCATGAAGGTCGTCGTCGTGAAGACCGCCGACGACGGTGAGATCGACATCGAGGACCTGCGCGCCAAGATCGAGCAGTACCGCGACGAGCTGGCGGTGCTGATGATCACGTACCCCTCGACGCACGGCGTCTTCGAGGAGCACGTCGCCGACATCTGCGCGCAGGTGCACGACGCGGGCGGGCAGGTGTACGTCGACGGCGCCAACCTCAACGCGCTGGTGGGCCTTGCCAAGCCGGGCCGCTTCGGCGGGGACGTCTCGCATCTCAACCTGCACAAGACGTTCTGCATCCCGCACGGCGGCGGAGGTCCGGGCGTCGGCCCCGTCGGTGTGCGCGCGCACCTCGCGCCGTATCTGCCGAACCACCCCATGCAGCCCGCCGCGGGTCCGGAGACGGGCGTCGGTCCCCTCTCGGCCGCTCCCTGGGGTTCGGCCGGGATACTGCCGATCTCCTGGGCGTACGTACGTCTCATGGGCGGCGAGGGGCTCAAGCGGGCCACGCAGGTGGCCGTGCTGTCCGCCAACTACATCGCCAAGCGCCTGGAGCCGCACTACCCGGTGCTCTACACCGGCCCGGGCGGGCTCGTGGCGCACGAGTGCATCATCGATCTGCGGCCGCTGACCAAGGCGACCGGCGTGAGCGTCGACGACGTCGCCAAGCGGCTGATCGACTACGGGTTCCACGCGCCGACGATGTCGTTCCCGGTGGCCGGCACGCTGATGATCGAGCCGACCGAGAGCGAGGACCTGGCCGAACTCGACCGGTTCTGCGAGGCGATGATCGCCATCCGCGCGGAGATCGAGGAGGTCGGCTCGGGCGAGTGGCCGGCGGACGACAACCCGCTGCGGAACGCTCCGCACACGGCGGCCGCGCTCGGCGGCGCGTGGGACCACGCGTACAGCCGTGAGCAGGCCGTGTTCCCGGCGGGTGTCGCGGCCGCGGACAAGTACTGGCCGCCGGTGCGGCGCATCGACCAGGCGTACGGCGACCGGAACCTGGTCTGCTCCTGCCCGCCGCTGGACGCCTACGAGGACTAGAAGGCGTGCTTCCCGTCCGCCGGCCGCCTCGCGCGCCGGCGGACGGCACTCCCGAACCGCTGCCCGATGTCGCCGGGTGAGCGGGACCCCAGCACCTGGGCAGTGCCTCGCCGCTGGTCGGCGCGGCCCAGGCGTGCTTTAGGGCCTGTCCGGCGGATCATGCAGGGGCTGCGGGGTCTGGCACGCACATCTGCGGCGTTGTCGTCAGTCGCCGACTCCCCCAAGCTCTCTCGGCTTCTCCGCCAAGTCTCGACTGCGCTCGAACAGGGGGGACCCCCATGAGCAGGGGGACCCCCATCGCGTCGACTCGCGGTGGCCCAGGGCGACACTGAAGATCTCTCGTCCGGCACGGCGTCCGGCTTCCGGGCCAGGCTGTGCGCGTCCTTGATGCCGGCGATGCCCCTCCCGCGTACCGGCGACGCGTTCGGCCGCGTGCCACGAACCCTTGCCGGTGATCCGTACGTCGAGATCCGGAACACCGGACAGCCGGCGGCTGCCCCGCGCGCACCGCTCGATCGTGAGGGTGCTCCATCGTCCGCGCGCTGCTTCCGCGTTCGCGCGGAGGGAGCGAGGTTCCCGCGTGCCGCTCGTGCGGAACGCGATGAGGTTTCCGTGCCCCTCGGTACCAGCCGCGCAGGCCCTTCACCCAGGTGGTTCATACGAGTCGCGCCCTCCGCACCACCGACGCAAGATCGAAATCCGCTGACGTCGCATCACACACACGGCGTTCGCCTCTGCCCCGGTGAAGGAGATGTGCGCAGGATGACCACCTCGGAAACTGTTTCAGAACCGCTGTCGGAACGGATGTCGGAACGGGTCTCCCATTCCGTGTTCGACGGCTCCAGACTCCGTGTCGTCCTGCTGCTGGACCTCAAGGACGGAACCCAGCAGCAATTCCTCGAAGCGTACGAACAACTGCGCAACCAAGTCGCGTCCGTCCCGGGCCACGTCAGCGACCAGTTGTGCCAGTCGATCGAGAATCCGTCCCAATGGCTCATCACCAGCGAATGGGAGAGCGCCCCACCCTTCCTCGCATGGGTGAACAGCGAAGAGCACGTGGAGGTGGTCAAGCCGCTGAGCAGGTGCGTCCGGGACCTCAAATCGCTGCGCTACAACATCCTCCGCGAGACCGGCGGACCGTCGGCCACCTCCGAGCCCGCGAAGGGCCGGCTCCTGGCGTCTCCCCGGATCGGCGACGGAGTGGTCCGCCACGCGCTCACCTTCACGGTCAAGCCGGGCAGTGAATCGACCGTCGCGCGGATCCTGTCCGACTACGCCCCGCCCGAGGCGCAGGTCGACGACACCACACGGCTGCTCCGTACGTCGCTCTTCATGCACGGCAACCGGGTCGTGCGGACCATCGAAGTGCGGGGCGATCTGATGGCGGCGCTGCGTCACGTCGCCCGGCAGCCCCAGGTGCGGGCCGTCGAGGAAGCCATCAACCCCTACCTGGAGCAGAGCCGGGACCTGAGCGACCCCGAGTCCGCCCGGATGTTCTTCACCCTGGCCGCGTTGCCCGCCGTACACCATGTGACAAAGGGTGGGCAGCAGCCCGCGGACGTGGAACGACACGCGCTGTACTACCCGGCCAAGCAGGGCTACGGGGAGCGGTTGGCCCGGCTGCTCGCCCGGTATGACGAGGCGGCGGCGGACGACCCGCAGACCCCGGTCCGCGGCAGCACGATCTTCCAGCGCGACGACATCGTGGTGAGGCTCATCGATGTGCGGGGCGGTCTCGAAGCCGACCCCGCCCTGTCCCTCGGCTTCCAGGACCCCCGGCAGGCGGCCGAGTTGACGTGCCTCCTCGACGGCGACGCCGCCGGTAAGGGTGGTTCTGCCTCGGAGACAAGGGCCATCGCTCGCTTGCTCGAGCGCGCCCACATGGAACTCATCACCGATCGCCGCTCGCCCGGTGCCTGACCGGCGTACGCGGTCCGCGGCGGCCGCACACCCAACGCCGACGGCGCAAGCAACTGGAGGAATGACGTGACCAAGCAGCGTCCCAGAGTCGTGGATCTCAGCGAGACCGAACCGAACCGCAGGCGCGGAGGCGACCTGCGCGCCATGCTCACACCCACTGCGGTGGGGGCCACCAGCGGTTTCATGGGTGTGGCCTTGGTGGCGCCCGGCGACCGCATCGGCGAGCACTACCACCCGTACTCCGAGGAATTCGTGTACGTCGTCTGCGGTGAGCTGGAGGTGGACCTCGACGGCGAGCCCTGCCCGCTCCGGCCCGAACAGGGCCTGATGATTCCCGCCCATATGAGGCACCGCTTCCGCAACGTCGGTGATGTGGAAGCCCGCCTCGTCTTCCACCTCGGCCCGCTGGCTCCGCGCCCGGAACTCGGCCATGTCGACACGGAGGAAACCGACGCCGCAGCCGCCACCGCAGCCGCGGGCGGGGCCGCGTCGGGCGATGTCCGATCGGCCGATCGAAGTCAGGCACTGTCATGACCCGGCGCGTGGCGGTCACCGGCATAGGCGTGGTGGCACCCGGCGGCATCGGCGTACCGGCGTTCTGGGACCTTCTCGCCCATGGCCGCACCGCGACGCGGGGCATTACGTTCTTCGACCCCTCGGACCTTCGCTCCCGGATCGCCGCCGAGTGCGACTTCGACCCGGCGGCCCACGGCCTGGAGGCCGAACAGGTCGAACGGGCCGACCGGTACATCCAGTTCGCCCTGGTCGCCGCCGAGGAAGCCGTACGGGACGCGGGCCTCGACCCCGCCCAGGAGAACCCCTGGCGCGTAGGGGTCTCTCTGGGGACCGCAGTCGGCGGCACCACCCGCCTGGAGCACGACTACGTCCTGGTCAGCGAACGAGGGCAGCGCTGGGATGTGGACCACCGTGAGGCGGGCCCTCATCTGCACCGCGCGTTCTCGCCCAGCACGCTGGCCTCGGTGGTCGCCGAGCGATTCGGGGCGGGGGGCCCGGTGCAGACCGTCTCCACCGGCTGCACTTCGGGACTCGACGCCATCGGATACGCCTTCCACACCATTGAGGAGGGCCGGGCGGACGTCTGCATCGCCGGCGCCTCGGACTCGCCGATCTCGCCGATCACCATGGCCTGCTTCGACGCGATCAAGGCGACGTCCTCGAACAATGACGACCCCGCCCACGCCTCCAGGCCCTTCGACGCCCATCGCGACGGATTCGTCATGGGCGAGGGCGGAGCGGTGCTGGTTCTGGAAGAGCTGGAACACGCCAGAGCCCGCGGCGCGAACGTGTACTGCGAACTCAGCGGTTATGCCACGTTCGGCAACGCACACCACATGACCGGCCTCACCAGCGAGGGCCTGGAAATGGCCCAGGCGATCGATGTCGCGCTCGACCATGCCCGTCTCGACGGCTCGTCGATCGACTACGTCAACGCACACGGCTCGGGCACCCGGCAGAACGACCGCCATGAGACGGCGGCGGTCAAACGGTCACTGGGCGCACACGCCTACGACACGCCCATGAGCTCGATCAAATCCATGGTGGGCCACTCCCTCGGGGCGATCGGGGCGATCGAGATCGTGGCCTGCGTGCTCGCCCTGCTCCACCAGGTGGTACCGCCGACCGCGAACTACGAGACCCCGGACCCCGAGTGCGATCTGGACTACGTACCAGGTGTCGCTCGCGCCCGGAAACTGGACAGCGTGCTCTCCGTGGGCAGCGGGTTCGGTGGCTTCCAGTCAGCAGTGGTCCTGACCCGGCCGAGGGAGAAGAGACGATGAGCCCACCACGCGCACGGCGCGCGGCAGTCACCGGAATCGGTGTCATCGCGCCCAATGGAACGAGCACCGAGACCTTCTGGAAGTCGACCCAGGAGGGCACCAGCGTGCTCGACCGGGTCACCCGTGAAGGGTGTGACCACTTGCCGCTGCGGATCGCCGGCGAGGTCCGCGAGTTCGACGCGTCGTCACTGATCGAGGACCGGTATCTCGTCCAGACCGACCGGTTCACGCACTTCGCGATGGCCGCGGCCGACCTCGCCCTTGCCGAGGCCCGGCTCGGGCAGGCCGACGTCAGCGGCTCGCCGTTCTCCGCGGGCGTGGTCACCGCCGCCGGTTCCGGTGGCGGTGAGTTCGGGCAGCGGGAGCTGCAACGGCTCTGGGGGCAGGGAAGCCGCTTCGTCGGCCCGTACCAGTCCATCGCCTGGTTCTACGCCGCCAGCACCGGCCAGATATCCATTCGCCGTGGGTTCAAGGGGCCCTGCTCGGTGGTCGCCGCCGACGAGGCAGGAGGTCTGGACTCCCTCGCGCACGCCGCGCGGGCCGTATGGCGTGGTACCGACGTGATCTTGTCCGGCGCGGCCGAGGCACCCCTGGCCCCCTACTCGATGGTCTGCCAGCTCGGCTACGAGGAGCTCAGCACCGTCGACGACCCGAGCCGCGCCTACCGCCCGTTCACCACCGGCGCCTGCGGATTCGTGCCTGCCGAAGGCGGCGCCATGTTCGTCGTGGAGGAAGAGAGCGTGGCCCGGGAACGTGGCGTGCCCGTCAGGGCCACCATCGCGGGGCACGCCGCCACGTTCACCGGCGCATCGAGCTGGCAGCGGTCCCGGGAGGGACTCGGCCAGGCCATCCGCGTCGCCCTGGACGAGGCCGACTGCGCCCCCGAGGAGATCGACGTCGTGTTCGCCGACGCCCTCGGCACACCGGAGGCGGACCGGGCCGAAGCACTGGCGATCGCCGACACCCTTGCCGCACACAGCAGGCGCGTGCCCGTGACGGCACCGAAGACGGGTACGGGGCGGGCCTACTGCGCGGCGCCCGTGCTGGACGCCGCGGCGGCGGTGCTCGCGATGGAGCACGGCCTGATACCGCCCACCCCCAACGTCGTCGACCCCTGCCATGACCTCGACCTGGTGACGTCGCGCGCCCGCCCCGCCGAGCTGCGCACGGCGCTGGTCCTCAGCCGGGGACTGATGGGGTCGAACACGGCGCTCGTGCTGCGGCACGGCGCCGCTCACGCCGCATAGCGAAGGCCCGTAGTGGCAGCACCGAACCGAAGGAGAGGAACCGCATGACCCCTCAAGTGACCGCGAAAGAACTGGCCGAGCTCATGAAGAAGGCCGCGGGAGTCCACGTCGACCCGGACGAACTGGAGCAACGCACCGACTCCGGCTTCGACACGTTCGGCCTCGACTCGCTCGGCCTCCTCGGCATCGTGGGCGAGCTGGAGAACCGGCACGGCATGCCGATGCCGCCCGACGCCGAGCGCTGCAAGACCCCCAGACAGTTCCTGGACCTCGTCAACAGCACCCTCATGGCAGGAGCCTGACATGGCCGGGCACACGGAGAACGCCATCACCATCGCAGCGCCGATGGACCTCGTCTGGGACATGACGAACGACCTGGAGAACTGGCCGCGGCTGTTCAGCGAGTACGCGGCCGTCGAGGTGCTGTCCCGTGACGGGAACGCCACGACCTTCCGGCTGACCATGCACCCCGACGAGAACGGCAAGGTGTGGAGCTGGGTCTCGGAACGGGTGATGGACCGTGACACGCTCAGCGTCAGGGCCCGCCGCGTGGAGCCGGGACCCTTCGAGTACATGAACATCCGGTGGGCGTACGAGGAGACCGCGGACGGCACCCGGATGGTCTGGACGCAGGACTTCGCGATGAAGCCGGACGCGCCGGTCGACGACGCCGGGATGACGGACATGATCAACCGCAACTCCCGCGTCCAGATGGCCCTCATCCGGGACCGGATCGAGCAGGCCACGCCCGAGCGCCGGACCGCACAAATGATGACCGACTGAGACCGATGACCGACTGAGACGGACGAAGGACATCCGATGCACCACGCTTTGATCGTCGCTCGCATGGCCCCGGGGTCGGCACCGGACATCGCCAAGGTGTTCGAGGCCTCCGACCGGGGTGAACTGCCGCATCTCGTCGGGGTCACCCGGCGCCGTCTCTTCCAGTTCGGTGATGTGTATATGCACCTCGCCGAATCGGAGCAGGATCCCGGACCGGCCATCGCCAGGGTGGCCGAGCACCCCGCATTCCGGGACATCTGCGAGCAGTTGTCGGCGTACGTCAGTCCCTACGACCCCGAGACCTGGCGCGGCCCGAAGGACGCGATGGCGCACTGCTTCTACCGCTGGGACCGGGACCCCACCGCCTGAACCTCCGCCCGAGAGCACTGATCGCCGGCCCCGCGGTTCTCGCGGGGCCGGCGATCAGTGCTCTCGGGCGGACCGGCCATGCTCTGCGCCCCTGGGCTCTGTGCCCCTGGCCGCCCCCGATGGCCGCGCAGGCCTACTTGGCCGAGTCGAGGTGGGCGAACACGACCACGTTCTCCGTGTAGTCCTGGGCGCTGTGGTCGTACGCGCCGCCGCAGGTGATCAGACGCAACTGGGGGGAGTTGGTGTCGGCGTAGACCCGGTCGTTCGGGAAGTTCGCCTTGCTGAAGGAGTCGACGGAGTCGACCTTGAAAGTCGCGACGATGCCGTCCGCGCGGGTGATGTTCACCGTGCTTCCGCGCTCGAGGGTCCGCAGGCTCTCGAACACGGCCGGACCGGTCTTCGTATCGACATGGCCCACCACGATCGACGAGCCGCGCTCACCGGGAGACGCCCCGCCCTGGAACCAGCCGACGAGATTGTTGTCGTTCGCGGGTGGCGCGTTGAGCTGTCCGGACGTGCCGAGGGACAACGGGGTGAAGGGCGCGTTCACGGCGATCTCCGGGATCGAGAGCCTCCGGGGCGCCGAACGCGGCAGCGCCCGATCCGCGGCGGTATCGCGTGCGGCACCGGTCGCACTCGCGCTCACCTTGGGCGTTGCGGAGGCGACGGCCGCGGGTGGGTCCTGCGGCTTGAGATCAGGCGGGCTCGCCAGGGAGTTGTGGATCATCAGAGCGCCGAGCCCTACTGCCAGCGCGGGCGCCAGAAGAGCGTGGCGAGCTGTACGGGACGAGGCCTTGGACGGGGGCTCGGGCGGCTGCGGGGCGGCCATGGGACGGTGCCTTTCGTGAACGGGGCGTCGATGGACGCGTCGAGGGCCGGCGGTAGCGCGACGGCCGCGGCCACCGTCGCCTTCGAGGGCAACGGTGGCCGCGACAGTGCAGCGACTGTCGAGAGGACTCTGATCAGGCCGCGTCGGCACCCGACGCGGTGCGGCGCCGCAGCATGTACGCGCCGGCGCCGAGGCCACCGAGCAGCAGTACGGAGCCGGCAGCCATGCTGCCCCCGGACTGCGCCAGGCCGCCGCCACCGGCGTGGACGCCGCCCTTGGGCTTGTCCTTGCCGTGGTCGTCCTTCTCCTTGCCGTAGTCGTCCTTCTCTTCTTCCTTGTACTTGTCGTGCTCCTCGCTGCCGTAGTCGCCGTCTTCGGCGGTGCGCAGGGCGAGGGCGCCGCCACCGGCGTGGACGCCGCCGTAGGGCTTGTCCTTGCCGTGGTCGTCCTTCTCCTTGCCGTAGTCGTCCTTCTCTTCTTCCTTGTACTTGTCGTGCTCCTCGCTGCCGTAGTCGCCGTCTTCGGCGGTGCGCAGGGCGAGGGCGCCACCGCCGGCGTGGACGCCGCCGTAGGGCTTGTCCTTGCCGTGGTCGTCCTTCTCCTTGCCGTAGTCGTCCTTCTTCTCTTCCTTCTTCTCTTCCTCGTGCTTGTCGTGCTCGTCGCCGTAGTCGGTGGTGCGCAGGGAGAGCGCCCCGCCGCCGGCGTGGACGCCGCCGTAGGGCTTGTCCTTGCCGTGGTCGTGCTTCTCCTTGCCGTAGTCGTCCTTCTTCTCTTCCTCCTTGGACTTGTCGTGCTCGTCGCTGCCGTAGGAAGAGCTGTCTTCCGTCGTCCGGAGCTCAGCCACCGTCAGGGCGCTCGCGGCGGGAGCCGAGATGGCGACGGCCGCGGCGATTGCGGCGGAGGCGAACAGGGTCCGCGTAATGCGCATGGGGGGTATTCCTTTCGCCGCGACTGCGATGGCCGGCCCGGCGCCGGCTCATCGGAATCGCAGTAGCGACGTGATCACCCTCAGCGGGATCGCGGCTCCTCACCACCGGAGGGCGCCGCAGTCGAGCTACTTCATGGGCCCTTCGAGTGGTTGCAGTACGAATAATGACCCGTTCGGCGGCGCCCGCTTCCTCGGTCGGGACACGACGATGGGGTAAAGCGCGGGTGGCCCGGTGTCGTACCCCCCAGCCTGGGCACTTGGACGGGGGAGGCGGCGATGGAAGCGCGTACGTCGAACAGTTCGAGCACTTTGAGTACTTTGAGCACCTCGATCAGGTCGATCACGTCGATAGGGAGCAACCGGGCCGCGACCCGCCGGGCGGCAGGCTCGCTGGCCGATGGAGCCGCCCGAGCGGGATTCACCGCGCGCGGTGTCATCTACCTGTTGGTCGGCATGCTGGCGCTGCAACTCGCCTTCGGCGGCGGCGAACGGCAGGCGGATCAGTCGGGCGCGCTCGCGGAGGTCTCGGAGCGGCCCTTCGGGACCGTCCTGCTCTGGGCTCTGGGCGTCGGGTTGGTCGGAATGGCGCTCTGGCGGCTGTCCGAAGCGTTTTTCGGGGCAGCGGGCCCGGACGGCCGTTCCTGGAAGAAACGGTTGTCGTCGGCGGCCCGTTGCCTCTTCTACGGGTTCGTCGCCCACTCGGTGCTCACCTTCGCGGCGGGCGCCCGCGGGAGCGGGAGTGGGGGCGGTTCGAGCGACGGGCGCTCCCGGGACGTGACGGCGAGGGTCCTGGACCTGCCCGGGGGGCAGTGGGTCATGGGCGTGGCCGGTGTGGCCGTGGTGTGTGCGGGTGTGTGGATGGGTTTCGCGGCTGCGGGTCGCAGGTACCGAAAGCACCTGATGGTCGGTCAAATGTCGCGGCGCGTACGCGGGTTGGCCGACACGGCGGGTGTCGCGGGCGGGGCGGCGCGCGGTCTGGTGTTCGCGGCGGCGGGGGCCTTCGCGCTCCGCGCGGCCGTCGACTACCAACCGGACAAGGCCAAGGGAGTGGACGACACGCTGCGTTCGTTCACCGAGACGCCCATGGGGCCGTGGCTGCTGGCGTGCGTCGCGGTCGGACTTGTTCTGTTCGGCGTGTTCTCCTTCGTCATGGCTCGCTGGCGCAGGCTCTGAGTCGCGGCACCCCGGGCCGGAGAGCTGTGCTGGAACTACGAAGAGTAATCACCCCTGGACACACCTCGGGGCCGGTTCCGGGATGTCCCGGGCCGGCCCCCTCATGCGTTCGGGCGGCTGACTGGCGTCGCCCGTGGTGTGCCGAGCGCCTCAGGCGGCCGTCATCACCGGCCCGGCGCCCGGCGGGCGGTGCGGGGCGATGATCCGGCCGTCCGGCAGGAGCTCACCGGTGTCCTCGAAGAGCAGGACTCCGTTGCACAGCAGGCTCCATCCCTGCTCCGGGTGGTGCGCCACGAGGAGCGCTGCCTCCCGGTCGGCGGAGTCGGCTGACGGGCACGGTGGCTGGTGCTGGCACATGGATGGGATCTTTCGCTGTGTGGTGAGAACGTGGTTCGTCGTGGTGTCTGTGCTGCGGCTCGTGCTGCTCATGGCCGCCCCCCGTTTCGGATGGTCCGGAACCCAGTGTTGCCCCACGGGCATCGAATCCGCAGGGATTTCGCGTCAGCACTTCTCACAGGTTGATGACGCATCACCCGTGCGGGCGGTTCATTCCCCCAGGCCTGTCTCTTCGGGTGGTTCGGAGTGGCCGGATGGGGCTAGTCCGGTCGGGCCGGGGGTGCGCTGCGTCCTCACGGTGTCACTGCGCGCAGCGGCGTGCCCCACGGCCGGGGTGGGGCCGCGGGGCACGGAAACCGTGGTGCGCTCAGGCGGGTGAGCCGAGCAGCGGGGCGGGGGCGGAAGCGGGGGCGGGTGTGAGCCGGTCGTTCAGCACGGGCAGCAGCTCGGCCACGCGGTGCGGGCGGTGCGCCGCGATACCGGGCGGGGCGGGCGCGAGGGGCACCAGCAGATCGGTGGCGGCGGGATGGCCTTCGGCGCTGTCGGCGGTGCAGTCGCCGTGCAGCCAGAGCGTGAGCATGTAGAGCTCGGGTACGGAGAGCAGGCGCGCCTGGTACGACTGCGTCATGGTCTCGGCCTGGCGCAGCGCGCGTTCGGTGGCGGCGACGTACGGACCCTCGAAGAAGTGGGAGAAGGCCCAGCCGTCGGGGGTCAGCCTGGTCTCGGCGGCGGCCACGGCACGTTCACCGCAGCGGATGAGGAAGCGCCACCCGGCAAGGCGGGTGGCCGGGGCGCCGGCCGGGTTGATCCGGTCGAGCACATGGACGGGCAGCGGGAGATCGGGAGTCGCGGGTCCGGTGGCGCTGCGCAGGGACGGTGTGCGTGCCTCGCGAACGGCGGTGGGTGAACCGAGGGCCGTGAGGACGGTGCGCAAAGCGGGCGCGGGAGCAGGGGGGACATGCAGCGGCATGGTGGGTCGCCTCTCATTCGACAGGCAAAAGGGGCGCGAGGGCGGGGGCGGACGACGCTGTCAGCTCTCGGGTCAGAGGGGCGGGGGTCCTGATCCCGTGGTCACCGCTCCGCCTGTCGCGCGGCGCCCGGTGCGCACGCTCGCCGTGGTGGCGGCAAACCCTGGCGGCTCTTCCCCGGTCTCGACGATGTTCGACCCGGTTCGGCGCATCAAGGACCTTCCGTCGCCTTGCGACCGTACGCATCAGACGCCCCGCGGCTCGCCCTTCGGCGAATGACGTCACTGTGACGGCAGGATCCACGACCGCGAGCGCCAACTCTCTGCCTCGTTCGCGGAGTTTATACGACACGTGTTCAGAACGTGTTTCGGCTAGCTGTTCCGCACATTAAGAGCAAGAGGCAATTTGGACGCCGATAGGTGTGTTTGGTCCCGATTCTCCGTGGGAACCCGGCCGTGACCTCGGAATACGTCTCCGAAACGGTCGGCCGAATGTCGTCGGCGTTTTTCACGACATCGCAGTTCGTCAGACGCGAGATCGTCACTCGGCAAAACTGCGAACTGCCCCATGCCGCGTGAATGTGCCTCCTGGGCAAACTGGGTCCAGCGTAGCGCCTGGAGGGGCTGCCCGGGGCGTTATCGATCACATTGCCTGGGCATCATCCCTCGTGACCCGGGACACCAGCGGCCGGTTCGTCGGGCTGCCCACGCGAGAAGGGATGCTTGGATGGGGGAGAAGGTCGTGGCAGGGCCGTTCGGTCTGTCCGATCGGCAGCGCTACCGCAGCAAGCTCCAGCAGTGCCTGGCGGGGCTCGCGCGGCTGCTGACGGAGAAGCGGTTCGACCGCCCCAAGAATCTCATGGGCCTGGAGATCGAGCTCAATCTCGCGGGCCCCGATGGCATGCCGCGAATGATGAACGCGCAAGTACTGGAACGCATCGCGAGCCGGGATTTCCAAACAGAACTCGCCATGTTCAATCTGGAAGTCAACATTGCCCCACATCGATTGGGTGGCCGGGTTTTCGACCGGCTCGCCGAGGAGTTGCGCACCTCACTCGCCTACGCCCATCGGAAAGCGAACGAGGTCGACGCGGGAATCGTGATGATCGGCATTCTGCCGACGCTCGCACGCGACGACCTGATCTCCGCGAACCTCTCCGACGTGGAGCGCTACACCCTGCTCAACGACCAGATCGTGGCTGCCCGGGGCGAGGACTTCGTCCTGGACATCGACGGTGTCGAACGGCTGAGCTGTACCTCGGCGTCCATCGCTCCGGAAGCCGCCTGCACCTCCGTGCAACTGCACCTCCAGGTCACGCCCGGCCGTTTCGCCGACGTGTGGAACGCCGCGCAGGCCATCGCCGCCGCACAGATCGCGATCGGCGCCAACTCGCCGTTCCTGTTCGGCCGTGAGCTCTGGAGAGAGTCGCGGCCCCCGCTGTTCCTGCAGTCCACCGACACCCGACCGCCCGAGCTGCAGGCCCAGGGTGTCCGCCCGCGCACCTGGTTCGGGGAGCGGTGGATTACGTCGGCGTACGACCTCTTCGAGGAGAATCTCCGTTACTTCCCCGCGCTGCTGCCGATCTGCGACGACGAGGATCCGCTCCCCGTCCTGGACGAGGGCGGAACACCCCGGCTCGGTGAGCTCGTGCTGCACAACGGCACCATCTACCGCTGGAACCGCCCGGTGTACGGCATCGACGACGGCGTCCCGCATCTGCGGGTCGAGAACCGCGTGCTGCCCGCCGGCCCCACCGTCACGGACGTCATCGCCAACGCGGCCTTCTACTACGGACTCGTGCGCGCCCTCTCCGAGGAGGCCCGGCCCGTGTGGACTCGGCTGCCCTTCGAGGCCGCCGCCGCCAACTTCGACCACGCGTGCCGGTACGGCATCGACGCGCAACTGGAGTGGCCTCGACGCGGCCGGTACGGCGGGACCACCCGGGTGCCCGCGGTGCAACTGGTGCGGGACGAGCTGCTGCCGCTCGCGGCGGCGGGCCTGGAGGCGTGGGGCGTCGAGCCGGCCGATCGGGACCTCTACCTCGGCGTGATCGAGGAGCGGTGCAAACGGCGGATCAACGGGGCGTCCTGGCAGTCCCGTACGTTCCACCGGGCGCTGGAAAAGGGCATGGAACGGGATGCCGCGCTGGCCGCCACGACAAAGCGTTACTGCGAGCTGATGCACCTCGGTGAGCCGGTGCACACCTGGCCGGTGGGGTTACCGGAGCCGGCGACCGCTGGGCTGATCGCCTCTTGATCACCTCTTGATCGCCTCTTGGTCAACTCTGCCGGGCCGCCTGCACGATGGCCTTGAGGATCACCGAGTGGATCTGGGCGGGGTCGCTGATCTGGTGCCCCGAGCCGCCCGTCGCCTTCGCGATCTGGTCGACCTCGTCCTTGTCGGCGTCCGGGCCCACGGCGATCGCGATCAGCGGCACCGGGCGCTCCGGGTCGGCGAGCTTCCGGAGCTCGGTGATGAGACGGGACCGCGAGATACTGCCGGGGTCCTCGTTCACCCCGTCGGTCAGGATCACCAGCGCGTTGAACTTCCCCTGCCCGTACGAGGCTACGGCCGCCCGGTACGCCGCCAGCGTCGTGTCGTAGAGGCCGGTGGGGCCATCAGGGACAGGTTCCAGGTCTCTGACAGCCGCCGACAGTTTGTCCCGCTGGGTGCCATCGCCCTTGCGGTCACCGAGCTGCTCGGTCGGCACGAGGACACGGTAGTCGCGGTCTCCGTCGAGCCTCGTGGAGAACTTCCACAGACCTATCTCGTCGTCCGCGGTGAACGTGGCCAGGGCCTGCAGCAGTGATGCCTTGGTCACGTCCATCCGGGACCGGTCGGTGCCCGGCAACGGCTTCGCCATGGACGCGGAGGCATCGACGACCGTGGTGATCCGGTCGCTCTGCACCGTGATCGTCCACAGGCCGAGGGCTTCCTGGACATCCTTCTCCCGGGCCGGCTCGGCCGCCGTCTCGCCGTACGGCTGCGGGGGACGGCCGCCCGCCTGGGTGACCAGCGCCTCCGGCGTCTCGTCCCACGCCGTGCGGAAGCCGTGTCTCCCGAGGATCTCGCGTCCGTCGGCCTCGCCGAGCAGAGTCATGAAGCGCAGCGCTGCCCGGCTCTGGTCCGTGGTCAGCCTGTTCTCGTCGATCAGTGCGAACGGGTAGTCGAGCCGCGGCGAACCGTCCTCGGGATAGAAGAGGTCCAGGTCGTCGCCGCTGTCCGCCTCCGTGTTGTACGCGAACGCCGCCTGCTCGGAGAGGATCAGCGCCTGATTGCGCTGCGGGTCGCCCTGTTCGGTGTCGGACAGATCGCGGGGCAGGGTGGCCAGGAGCCGGCTGTCGGTCTCGGCCGTGCGCTGCGAGAGGGCCCTCGTCATCGCGGCCGCCCGGGTGTCGCCGTCCTTCGTCCGCTCGGCGGCGTCGGTCAGACGGGTCAGGGCGAGCAGACCGGTCGCACTGAGCGCCGGGTCGCCCGCGCCGAGCCTCAGTCGGTCGCTCGTCATCGCCGTGTCGGCCAGCTCGGTCCAGGTGTACGTCTTGTTCGGCCACCCCAGCGACTTCGCTGCCGACGGGATCATGGCGACGCCGACCGGCGTGGAGGCGATGTTGCCCACCTGCGTCACCGGCTCGGCCCTGGTGTCCGCCGTGATCTGGTGCACCCACAGATCCGAGTCGGGCACCCACACCTCGAAGTCGGTGTCGCTCGTCGCCTTCGACCGCAGGGCGTCCGCGACCTGGTACGCCTCACGCGCGGTCACGCGGACGTCGAGGCAGCGGCCGTCGGAGGTCACTTCGTGGCGGTGCGCGTAGTCGGCCGCGGCCACGAGGGCCGGGGCGATGGCCGGGGCGGCCGCGACCTTGACCCGTACCTCGCCGCCCTGGCAGGAGGATCCGAAGGACAGCAGTCCGCCCTGGACGGCCGCCACCGTGCCCGCGGCCACCGCGAGCACGGTGGCCGTCGCGATCGCCGCGTGGCGGCGCCGCGCGCGGGGACGGGGGGCGACTGCACTCCTCGCAGACCGGTCGGGCAAGCTGTGACGTCCCATGGCGGTGGTGCCCCTCCCTGGTTGAGCCTTGAGCCTTGAGGTGGCCGTATGCCATGGCAGGAAAGGGAGGTACGCCGCGTATGGCGTCCGTCCCCACAACGGCCTGTCGCGCACGATCTTCGTAACTTCTTTCGAGACCCTAGCGGGGCGGAGATGGGGACGAGACGGGATTACTCAACTGGAGGCAGGTGTGAAGGCGGAGGACGGGCCGGTGGCCGATTCTTTTCCTACGGAGCGGCCGGCGCGGCGAATTTTCCGCGATGAGACGCTGCTCGTTCTCGGGCTTTCGCTCGGGGCGAGCGGAGTATCCGCGCTGATCAGCTTTGTGGGGTCGGTCACGAAGCCCGGGGGCCTGAAGGATCAGGCGGCCACGCTGAACGCCTCGGAGGCACCGGGCCGTCCATGGCTCGATCTGGCCTGGCAGCTGTTCGGGATCACGACGGCGCTGGTACCGGTCGCGCTCGTCGCGCACTTCCTGCTGCGTGAGGGGCGGGGGCTGCGCACGATCGGCTTCGACCGCACTCGCCCGGCGCTGGATCTGGGGCGAGGCGCGGTGATCGCCGCGGTGATAGGCAGTACGGGGATCGCCTTCTACCTGGCGGCCCGCGGACTCGGCTTCAACCTCACCGTCGTGCCGGAAGCGCTGCCCGACGTGTGGTGGAAGTACCCGGTGCTGATCCTCTCCGCCATCCAGAACGCCGTGCTGGAAGAAGTGATCGTCGTCGGGTATCTGCTGCGCCGGCTGGGCCAGTTGGGCTGGACGCCGGGCAGCGCGCTGATGGCCAGCTCCGTGCTGCGCGGCTCGTACCACCTCTACCAGGGCATCGGCGGATTCCTCGGCAACATGGCGATGGGCGTCGTCTTCGTCTTCCTGTACCGCCGGTGGGGCCGCGTCGGGCCCCTGGTGGTCGCCCACTCGCTGCTCGACATAGGCGCGTTCGTGGGGTACGCGCTGCTGGCGGGCAAGGTGGGGTGGCTGCCTACGGCTTGAGCCGACGGGAGGGGGCGTGCGGCATTCCCGTACGCCCCCTCTGTGCTGTTCACGCGTGCAGTTCGCCCTCGAGGACGGTGACCGCGTGGCCCGTGAGCAACGTGCGCTCGCCGCGGACTCCGGTGTGGACACGACCCGAGCGGGGGGAAGCCTGCAGGCCGGTGAGGTCGGGGCGGCCGAGGCGCTCGGACCAGTAGGGGGCGAGGGCCGTGTGGGCGCTGCCGGTGACCGGGTCCTCGTCGATGCCCATGTTCGGGAAGAAGCAGCGCGACACGAAGTCGTAGCCCCGGGAGGGGTCCTCGGCACGGGCGGTGGCGATGATGCCGCGCTCGGAGTAGCGGGTGAGGGCCCTGTGGTCAGGGGTGAGGCCCAGAACGGTCTTCTCGTCGGCGAGTTCGATCAGCAGGTCGCCGACGTTCGGGCCGGTGTCATGGGTGGTGAGCGGCGCGGCGCCCAGTGCCTCGGCCACCCCCTCCGGGGTCTCGACCCGAGTGAGCGGCGCGGTCGGGAAGTCCAGCGTGACGGACCCGTCCTCGTTCGCGGTGGCGATGAGCACGCCGCTCTTGGTCGCGAACCGTACGGCGCCGGTGGCGGCGCCCGTGGAGGCCAGCACGTGCGCGGTGGCGAGTGTCGCGTGGCCGCACATCGCGACCTCGGTGACTGGGGTGAACCAGCGCAGCGCCCAGTCGGCCTCGCCGCCTTCCGGGAGGCGGTGGGCGAACGCCGTCTCCGCGTGGTTCACCTCCAGGGCCACGTTCTGAAGCCAGGTGTCGTCGGGAAAGGCGTCGAGGAGGACGACGCCGGCCGGATTGCCGGAGAAGGGGCGGTCGGTGAAGGCGTCGACGATTCGAATCCGCATGCCGCAGACGCTAGGCACTGACCGACCTCGCAGACCAAGGCCAATTCGGGGCGAGTGGACCTGGGTGGCGCGGCACGGGCCTCGCGCCTGCTCGTCGCTCACGTGCTCGCCAGGGGCTTGTCAGCCGAACAGTTCCGATATATCGTTGAAGCATCGCGACAGATCAACGATCGAATGGAGTGATTGCGATGCGTTCCCATGGAGAGGAATTCGGACCGGGCTTCGGACCTGGTCCTGGACGTCGCCACGGCGGACCCGGCCCTCACGGGCAGGGTGGTTTCGAGGGGCGGCGTGCCGCCTTCGGTCCCTTCGGGCCGGGCTTCGGCCCGGGGCCCTGGGGTGGACGTGGAGGCCGGGGCGGGCCACGAGGCAGGGCGCGGCGCGGCGACGTACGCGCGTCGATCCTGGCTCTGCTGAAGGACCGGCCCATGCACGGCTACGAGATGATCCAGGAGATCGCCGAGCGCAGCGGCGGGGCGTGGAAGCCCAGCCCCGGCTCGGTGTACCCCACCCTTCAGCTGCTGGAGGACGAAGGTCTGATCAGCAGCGCGACCGAGGGGGGCAAGAAGCTGTTCTCGCTCACCGAGCCCGGCCGCGCCGCGGCCGACGAGGGTCCCGACGCGCCCTGGGAAGAGGCAGGGCGTGGCGTCGACTGGGAGGCACTGAACGACATCCGGCAGGCCGGCTTCGGTCTGATGGAGGCGTTCGGGCAGGTCTGGAAGACCGGCAGCAAGGAGCAGCGCGAGAAGGCGCTGTCCGTCATCAACGAAGCCCGGAAGAAGATGTACCTGATCCTCGCCGACGAGGACTGACGGGATGAGGGCTGAGGGTCTGACGGTCAAAAGGCCCGATGGCCCGATGGCTCGCACAAGGGGGTACTTCGACACCGAAGTGCCCCCTTAAGTCTGCGAGGAGGTGTCTCTATGTCACCAGTCCAGCCAGCTTGCGCAGGGATTCACCGAGGGCCGCCGTCGCCGAGTCCTTCAGCTTGCCCGCCATCAGCGAGACGGCGGCGCCCGTGAACTCCCCGTCGATACGAACCGTCGTGCCCTCGCCGTCAGGGGTGAGCGTGTAGCGGGTGGCGACTGTCACGGCCATGGGGCCCTTGCCGCGGATCGCCAGGGTGCGAGCGGGTTCCAGCTCCTCGATGGTCCACTCGACTTCAGCGGGGAAGCCCATGAGCTTCATGTGCTCCTCGAAGGTGCCGCCGACCTCGAGGGTCTGTGGGCCGCCCTTGGGGAAGCTGGTGTGGGTGGAGTTCCACTCCCCGTAGGAGGAGAAGTCCGTGAGCTGCGCCCAGACCTTCTCGGCAGGCGCCTCGATGCGTGCTTCCGCGCTGACTTCGGCCATGCGACCACCTCTTCGCCTCGGGCGCTGCGCCTGGCGCAGCTACGGTGTCGCGGAACGTAGCCGCAGGGCCTGGAACATTCAATACTGATGAACCGTCAGAAAGTGTCGAGACGTCCTCCTGACCCCGTCGTCGGCCGTGGGTGGCGGCCCATGGTCGCCCATGGCGTGCAAGGCGAGGCGGCGCGCGCCGCGCGGGGAACAAGGGCGTGATGTCATCCGTAAGGAGGAGATTCCGCTCATGGTTGCCCACCCTGTGTTGGACGCGAAAATGCTGCCAGCCGAGGATGACCCGACGCCAAGAGGCTGATGGGGTAGGGATGTGCAATTCCCCATTTCGCAGCAACAGGCTCTCGAACGTGGCCTGAACCGTACGAGCATCGAGGCCAGGATCAGTGAGGCGCTGGCAGCGGTGGTCACCGGTGCGCGCAGAAGGGCCCTGCGGGACGGGGACCGGCAGATCGACACGGCCCATCTGCTGCATACGCTTCTGGAGTCCGACCCCGAGGTGCGCGCGGCCTTCGACAGCGGTCAGCAGGTCGCACGGCTGCTCGGATATCTCGTACAGCGCAGCATCGGCTACGGGCTGCGCTGGCAGGGGGGCGTCGAGGACTCCGGCGCCCTGGGGGCCGTAAGGGAGGACGGCTGGTCGCCGGTGGCGGCCGGCGCCATGGAGAAGGCATGCGCGCTCGCCGAGCGGCGAGGCAGTGAACTCCCGGACGGTATCGACCTGTTCGCGGCCGTCGTCGCCGATTCCGAGTCCCGGGCCGTCGAGGTGCTGGAGCGGGCGGGGGTCGACGTGCGGGCGCTGCGGGTGCGACTGGAAGCCGCGGTGGAGCGGGGCGTCGAAGCCTGAGCCGAGGGGGTCCCGCAACGGGCCGGCTCCCCATGTCGACACGTTTGGCCGTCCCGGTTGCTCCGGTTGCTCCGGTTGTTCCAGTGCGCCGGTCGTTCCGGTCCTTGAGACAGGCGCCATTGATGGTGACGCTCATGTCATCGCCTGTCATCATGTGCCGGTGCATACGTCCGAGAGCAGTCAGAGCAACCGGGGGAGGAGCGTCGGACTGGGCCTCGCGCTCGTGTCGGCGGTCGCCTTCGGGGGATCCGGTGTCGCGGCCAAGCCGTTGATCGAGGCGGGCCTGGATCCGCTCCACGTGGTGTGGTTGCGTGTCGCGGGCGCCGCCCTCGTGATGCTCCCGCTGGCGGTACGCCACCGTGGACTGCTGCTCAAGCGCCCCGCGCTGCTCGCCGGGTTCGGCCTGCTCGCCGTGGCCGGCGTGCAGGCCTGCTACTTCGCGGCGATCTCCCGTATCCCCGTCGGCGTCGCGCTGCTCGTCGAGTACCTCGCGCCGGCCCTGGTCCTCGGCTGGGTGCGGTTCGTACAGCGGCGGCCGGTGACGCGCGCCGCCGCCCTGGGAGTCGTACTGGCCGTCGGCGGGCTCGCCTGCGTCGTCGAGGTGTGGTCGGGGCTGGGCTTCGACCTCCTCGGCCTGCTGCTCGCGCTCGGCGCGGCCTGTTGCCAGGTCGGTTACTTCGTCCTGTCCGACCAGGGCAGCGACGCGGGCGAGGAGGCCCCGGACCCGCTCGGTGTCATCGCGTACGGCCTCCTCGTCGGCGCGCTCGTGCTGACGGTCGTGGCACGCCCGTGGGGCATGGACTGGTCGGTCCTCGGGGGTGCCGCGGATCTGAACGGTACGACGGTCGCCGCGGGGGTCCTGCTGGCCTGGATCGTGCTGGTCGCCACCGTCGCCGCGTATGTCACCGGTGTGCTTGCAGTGCGCCGGCTCTCCCCTCAGGTCGCGGGTGTCGTGGCCTGCCTCGAAGCGGTCATCGCGACCGTCCTCGCCTGGGTCCTGCTCGGCGAACACCTTTCGGCGCCCCAGATCGTCGGCGGCGTGGTGGTGCTGCTCGGCGCCCTCATCGCGCAGTCGTCGACGCCCGCCAAGGTCCCGGACGGGCCGGTGGCGGGTGGTGGAGATGACGCGGAAAGGGAGTTGTCGGCGCGGGGCAGCGCCGCCTAGGCTGCCGATCATGCATACGACGGCACTCGTTCTTCCCCCTCCCGCCGCCTGAGGCGGGCCCTCCGGAATCCACGCCCGACCGCCGGTCGGGCCGAACGGTGCTGCCCGCGGACGAAGTCCGAGGATCTTCCGCGCTGACGTGCCCATATGTGCTCTGACGTGTTCTGACCTGCTCTGACGTGTCCTGATGTACTCCGTGCACGACACGCGACGCGGATCCTTCCCGAACTTCTGCGTATCTGCGGAGAGAACACGTGTCGAATGCTGCTTCCGGCCTGCCCATCGGGCGAGGCCTTCTCTATCTGACCGTTGCCGGTGTCGCCTGGGGCACCGCGGGCGCGGCCGCTTCGCTCGTCTACCGGACGAGCGACATGGGCCCCGTCGCCCTGTCCTTCTGGCGCTGCGCGGGTGGACTCGTCCTGCTGCTCGCCGCCCGGCTGGTGCGGACCCGGACCCGGACCCAGACCCGGACCCGGACCCGGACCCGGACGTGGACCCGCCCCCGGCTGCGGCCACGCACCGTCCAACCGCTGCGTCGTCGTACGACGCTGCTGCGGATCGGCGTCACAGGACTCGGACTCGCCGCCTTCCAGACCGCGTACTTCGCCGCGGTCGAGGTGACCGGGCTGGCTGTGGCCACCGTCGTCACGCTCGGCGCCGGTCCCGTGCTCATCGCGCTGGGGGCGCGACTGACCATGGGAGAGCGACTCGGACTCGGTGGTGCCGCCGCCGTCGCCGGGGCGCTCGCCGGGCTCGCGGTGCTCGTGCTGGGCGGGGAGGGTGCGACGGTGCGGCCCGGGGGCGTCGCGCTCGCGCTCGTGTCCGCCGCCGGGTACAGCGTGATGACGCTGCTGACCCGGTGGTGGGGGCGTGACGGCGGTTCCGACGCGTCCGCCACCACCCTGGGGGCGTTCGCCGTCACGACCCTGTGCCTGCTGCCGTTCGGCCTCACCGAGGGTCTGGTGCCGCACACCGCCGAACCCCTCCTGGTCCTCGGCCTGTTGGCGTTCGTGGCGGCGATCCCCACCGCCCTCGCGTACGCCCTGTACTTCGCGGGCGCGGCCGTCGTCCGCTCGGCCACCGTCTCCGTGATCATGCTGCTGGAGCCGGTGAGCGCGGCTGTCCTGGCGGTAGGACTGCTCGGCGAACGACTGAGCGCGGCAACGCTCTTGGGCACGCTGTTGATGCTCGGATCGGTCGCCGGGCTCGCGTTCGCGGAGGCGCGGGGAGGCGGGGGAAGCGCGCGGCAGGCGCCCGAGCCGGAAGGGGTACCGGCCTGAGGGACGCGTGACGCCGGAGCGGGCCGGCTCTGCGAGCCCGCCCCGGCACCCTGCGACCGGGGTCGCCTCCCGGCTCCCGGTGTCGGCCCCACGCGCCGGCGCGGCGTCATGCTCCGCGTCGGCGCAGCAGGTGGTCACGTGCCGCCGCGTCACGGGGACCGCCCCTCGTGGCCAGTCCGGCCACGATGCGGTCCTGGACCTCTTCGGACCTGTGGTTCGCGTACTTGAACTTCGCCCGTACGTCGGTCACTTGGAGGCGCAGGCCACGGATCCCGGAGAGGAGGCGGCCGTACGGAGCCTCGCCGACCGTCGCCCGGGCGGAGCCGCCCTCCGGCTGGAAGTGGCCGAGCTGGCGGTTGAGGAGGTCGGCCTTCTGGGCCGGGTCGTCCACCACCTGGGCGGTGCAGCGGAGTTGGACCGCCGTGTAGAAGCTCGTCGGCGTGCCGTGCTCCGGCGGCGCGTCCGGCGGGGCCTGCCAGGGGCCGGGCACGTACACGTAGTCGTCGACCACGCTCAGCGTGACGACCGGGTCCGCGTCGAGGGCGGGCCACAGCGGGTTCGGGCGGGCGAGGTGTGCGATCACCTCGCCGCGCCCCGAGTCGTACGCGAAGTGCAGGGGCTGGACGTGCGGTGGATCGCCCGGCAGGCCGTTCACCGCGAGCTGCCCGAAGTCGTGGGCGGCGAGCCACTGTTGCCACTCGGTGTCGTCGTGGGGCGCGTCCCAGGGATGGATGAGCATCACAGAGTCGTCAGGTAGTCGGGGAGTTCGACGTCGGGGGCCAGGTCGTCGGCGGGGACCGGGGTGCCGTATCCCTTGCGGAGCGGGACGACTCCGGTCCAGTGCGGCAGGCCGAGGTCCTCGGGCTCGTCGTTCGGGCCGCCGGTGCGCGACTTGGCGGAGACCTCGCCGAGGTCGAGGCGGAGTACGGCGGTGGCGGACAGTTCCTTGGCGTTGGCGGGCCGGGAGTCGTACGAGCGGCCGGGGACTACGTGGTCGACGATTGCGTCCAGGGCTTCGCGCTTCTCTTCGGGGTCGGTCACCTGATGAGCGGTGCCATGTATCACCACGGAGCGGTAGTTGATCGAGTGGTGGAAGGCCGAGCGGGCCAGCACCAGGCCGTCCACGTGCGTGACGGTGAGACAGACCGGGAGCCCGGGATCGGCCTGGCCGGCCATCCGCAGCGGGCGCGAACCGGTCGATCCGTGCACATAGAGTCGCTCGCCGACCCGGCCGTACAGCGTGGGCAGTACGACCGGCGCCCCGTCGCGGACGAAGCCCAGATGACACATGTATCCCTCGTCGAGGATCGAGTGCACCGTCTCGCGGTCGTACGAGGCGCGCTCACGGGAGCGGGTGGGGATGGTGCGGTCGGTCGGGGTGTAGGCGGCGGGCCGCGGGGCCGTCTCCGTCATGGTGCTCTCCAGCTCTCTTGGGCTTCTTGTCTGCACTTGCGTCCCGATATTGCACTAGTGCATAATCTCCTTTGTGCTAGGAGAGTATCGGATCGAGGGGAAGCGTGCAGCCGAGATTGCGGCGAGCGTCGAGCGCGCGGTGGGCTCCGGAGGGCTGGAGCCCGGTCAACTGCTGCCGCCCATGAGGGAGTTGGCGGAGCGGCTGGGGGTGAATCCCAATACCGTCGCGGCCGCGTATCGCACGCTGCGCGAGCGCGGGGTCATCGAGACCGCGGGCCGACGCGGCAGCCGCGTACGCCCCAAGCCGGCCACGACGGCCCGTGAGGTCTCGCGTCTGGACGTGCCGCCCGGGGTCCGGAACCTGTCCGACGGCAACCCGGATCCGGCATTGTTGCCCGTACTCGCCGAGGCGTTCGCGGCGGCCGCGGCTCACTCGGACCGCGAGCCGGTGTTCTACGGAGAGGCCGCCGTGGAACCGGAGTTGGCGCGGCTGGCGCGCGCGGACCTGGACGCGGACGGCGTGCCGGACGGGCCGGTCACCGTCACCTCGGGTTCCCTCGACGCCATCGAGCGCGTGCTGGCCGCCCACCTCAGGCCCGGGGACGCGATCGCCGTCGAGGATCCCGGCTGGCGCAGCCTGCTCGACCTGGCCCCGGCGCTCGGGCTGCGGACGGTCCCGGTGGGTGTCGACGAAGAGGGCCCCCTGCCCGACGACGTACGGCGCGCGCTGCGGGCGGGGGCCCGTGCGTTGGTCGTCACCGACCGCGCGCAGAACCCGACCGGCGCAGCCGTGAGCGCCACGCGCGCGCGTGCCCTGCGTTCCGTACTGAAGGAGCATCCGCAGACCCTGCTCATCGAGGACGACCACGGCCACCGCATCGTCGATCTGCCTCTGCATCCGCTCGCCGGTGTCACCCGGCATTGGGCCTTCGTGCGCTCGGTCGCCAAGGCGTACGGTCCCGACCTGCGGCTCGCCGTGCTCACCGGCGATCCCGTCACCGCCGACCGTGTCCAGGGGCGGCAGCGGCTGGGGCCGGGGTGGGTGAGCCGGCTGCTGCAACGGGCCGTTGTGCGGTTGTGGGCGAGCGGTGCGGTGGACGTTCGGGCGGTGGCGGCGGCGTACGGACAGCGGCGTGACGCGTTGATCGGCGCGCTCGCCGAGCGCGGCGTCGCGGCGTATGGCCGCAGCGGGATGAATGTGTGGGTGCCCGTCCCGGACGAGACCGGGGCCGTCGCGCGGCTGCTGCACTCCGGCTGGGCCGTCGCTCCGGGGGCCGTCTTCAGGGTGAGTGCGCCGCCCGGCCTGCGGATCACCGTCTCGACGCTCGCACCGCAGGACATCGCCCCGCTGGCGGAGGCGGTCGCGTCCGCCGTGGACCCGGCGCCCGCGCGCCGTTATATGTGAGCGGTGCCGCCCGAGGTGTTGGCCTCGGAAACCCTGGTCCCGGCAGCCTTGGCCCCTGCAGCCTTGGTCTCGGAAGTCCTGGCCGTGGAGGCACTGGGCCTGGACTGTGTGAGTGCCGCACCCGCCAGGACGATGACCGCGCCCACCGGTGTCGACCAGGTCAGAGACTCGCCGAGGATCGCGACGCCCGCGGCGGTGGCGATGACCGGGATGAAGTAGGTGACCATCTGCGCAGTCGTCGGACCGACCTCCGCGACCAGACCGTACTGGAGGAGGACCGCGAGACCGGTGCCGAGCGCGCCCAGCGCGACGATCGCGAGCAGCGGCACCACCGGGAGGCGACCCGGCAGTGAGGTGAACATCGGGGTGACGAAGGTCAGTTGGACCGTAGCGAGGAGCAACTGGGCGCCGGTCAGTGAGAGGTTGGAGTGGCTGGAGCCTGCCAGTGTGCGGCGGACGTATATCCAGCCGATCGGGTAGCTGAGCGAGGCCAGCAGGGCCATCGCCGTTCCCTTGGCGTCGAGGCCGTGGAAGCCCTGCCAGGCACCGAGCACCGTCAGCACTCCGAGGAAGCCGATGCCGAGGCCGGCGACCCGGCGCCGGGTGGGCCGGTCCTCGGAGAGGGCGACCAGCGACAGGGCCATGCCCCACAGCGGCGAGGTCGCGTTGCATATCCCCGCCAGCGTCGAGGGGATCGTCAGCTCGGAGTACGCGAACAGTGAGAACGGCAGGGCATTGAGGAGGAATGCCGCGACCGCCAGATGCCCCCAGGTCCGCGCCCCGCGCGGCAGTCGCTCCCGCTTCCAGGCCATCGCGCCGACGAGCACCAGGGTGCCGAACAGCAGGCGGCCCAGGGTGACTTGGAAGGGTGGGTATCCCCGTGTGCCGACCTTGATGAGCAGGAAGCTGAAGCCCCAGATCAGGGAGAGAACACCGAAGCGGACGCGCCAGTCGAGGACGATGGGCCGGTCGGAGGTGCGGCGGCCGGAGGCACGGCGGCGCTTCGGTGCGGGGATCCCGGGCGGGGCCTGAGGGGTGCGGTGTGTGGCGGCGGCGCTCATGGTGATCACGATGACGCAGACATTCTCGTAGCGCAAGCGAGATTTTTCGTCCGCCATCTCGTAGCATTGCTTACATGTTGAACCTGGAGCGCCTGCGCACCCTCGACGCCCTCGCCCGGCATGGCTCGGTGAGCGGGGCGGCCGAGGGGTTGCACGTCACGACCTCGGCCGTCTCCCAGCAGATGTCCAAGCTGGAGCGGGAAGTGGGGCAGCGGCTCGTCGCCAGGAACGGGCGGGGTGTACGGCTCACCGACGCGGGACGATTGCTTGCCGACCATGCCGCGCGCATCCTGTCGCAGGTCGAGCTGGCTCAGTCCGATCTGGAGGCGCAGCGCGGGCAGGTGGTCGGGGAGTTGCGGCTCGCCGCGTTTCCGACCGCAGCGCGCGGGCTGTTCCCCGCGGCGCTGGCCGCGCTGTGCGCCGACCATCCGGCCCTGCGGGTCCGCTCACGGGAGCTGGAGCCCGCGGAGTCCGTTGCCGGAGTGATCCGCGGCGACCTGGACCTGGCCGTCGTTCTCGACTGGTACAACAAGCCGCTGCCCGTGCCCGAGGGGCTCGTCAAGGCCTCGCTCCTCGACGACGCCGCGGATGTGGCGATGCCCGCCGGGCATCCGCTCGCCGGCCGGGCCGAGGTGGATCTGGAGGAGTTCGCGGACGACGAGTGGATCACCTGGGGCGAGGGTGAGTTCTGCCATGAGTGGCTGCTCTTCACCCTGCGCGCCAAGGGCTTCGAGCCGGTCGTCGCACATCGCGCCGAGGAGCATCACACCCAGCTCGCGCTGGTCGCGGCGGGGTTGGGTGTGTGTGTCGCGCCCCGACTCGGACGCGATCCGCTGCCGGCCGGCGTACGGACCGTCCCCGTACGCCACCGCGTCCGCCGGCATGTGTACGCCGTGTGGCGCGCGGACGCCGACCGCCGCCCGTCGATCCGGGCAGCGGTCGAGGCGCTGCGTACGGCAGGGGCGGCCGTCAAGTAGCCGCCCACCCGCCGTCAAAAGGAGGCAAGCTTGCGGAAGTCCCACGACGCCACGGCCTCCGGTGTCAGCCGGATCCACGCGTGGCGGCCGTCGTGCGGCATCTCGTCCATGTCGAAGTTCTTGCGGGCGAACAGCCGCTCCGGCGCGTCGAGTTCGGGACAGGGCTCGCCCGTGCGGGGTGCCTCGCCGACGAAGTCGACGGTGCCGGAGAGTTCGGCGCCCCGAAGCTCGCCGTACTCCTCGCCCGTGTCGACGACGACGGCGATACGGGGGTCGCGCCGCAGGTCGGCCCAGCGTTTGCTGCGGGTGATCGAGTAGAGCCAGAGCGAGATGCCGTCCCAGGCGAACCAGAGGGTGCTCAGATGCGGGGCGCCGTCTGCCGAGACGGTCGCGACGCGGCAGGTGCGCTGGGTGGTCAGGAACTCGTCCAGCTCGCCGGGCGTCATCATGATCTTTCGCCCCCGGCGCTGAGTGACGGCCATACGTCCCCTCTTTCTGGCTCGGCGTCAGACTTTTCTGACTCGGCGTCAGAAAGAGCATGAGCCGTCTTCCACCCCCGCGCAATGGTGGCTACGCTCGCCGGCCATCGACGACCAGGTCCGCAGCACACCAGCGACAGGGGGAGCCATGCCGTCGTACGAAGAGCTCAGCGAACTGCTCGACCCCGCGACCACGGTCCTGCTGACCGTCGAGTGTCAGCAGGGCGTCGTCGGCCCGGACAGCGCACTGCCCGAACTCGCCAAGGAGGCGAGGGCGTCGGGTGCGCTCATCCGAGTGGCCCGGCTGGTCGCCGCGGCCCACGAGCGTGGCGTCCAGGTGATCCACGCCATCGCCGAGCGGCGCCCCGACGGGCGCGGTGCCAACCACAATGCCCGGCTGTTCCGCGCGGCCGAACGGCTGCCGGTGCAGCAACTGTCGGGGACCTCGGCCGTGCGCGTCGCACCGCCCATCGAGGTCGCGGACGAGGATCTCGTGGTGCGCCGCCTGCACGGCCTGTCGCCGATCGCCGGCACCGACGTCGACGCGCTGCTGCGCAATCTGCGCTGCCGCACACTGATCGTGACCGGCGTATCGGCCAACGTGGCCATCCCCAATGCCGTTTTCGACGCCGTCAACCGCGGTTACACCGCCGTCGTGCCCAGGGACGCCATCGCGGGGGTGCCCTCCGACTACACCCCCGCGATGGTCCGTAACACGCTCGCCCTGGTGGCCACCGTCACGACCACCGACGAGGTGCTGGCTTGTTTCAAGCGTCCGCGCGGGATCACATGAGCATGATCGAGTCTCCGTCGACCATGATCTTCTCCTCGGTCAGCCCACTGGTCGCGGGCCCCTTCTTCACCCCGCCGTCCGTGGCGCTGAACTGGCTGCCGTGGGCGGGGCAAGTGATGACGCCGTTGGCGACCTTGTTCACGCGCTGCTTCGCGTGCGGGCACACCGTCGAGTAGGCCTTGAACTCGCCTGCCGTCGGCTGCGTGACGACCACGCCCTTGTCGGCGAAGACCTTGCCGCCACCCTCCGGAATGTCGCTGGTCTTGGCCAGCGCTTCGCCGCTTGAGCCGCCGGATGAGCCGCCGGATGAGCCGGATGAGCTCGACGAACTCGACGAGCCGGATGAGCTGTCGTCGGAGCTCCCGCACGCGGTCAGCGTGGCGGCGACACCGGCCGCGCCGAGCGCCGCCAGGAGGGAGCGACGACAGAGCGCCGGCTCAGGCTGAAGCGATTCGCTGGACATAGTGGCGGTCCCTTCCACAGATGTGCAGATGTGCAGATGTCCGTTGGTGCGGACGTGCGTGCGTTGATCCAGTTGATCCAACAGGGGGTACGGGTTCTTCGTCCGCGTGGTTCAGGTCGTTCAGGAGTTCAGTGACTTCTTGATGAAAACGAGATCCAGCCGGAGCTGGTGTCTATCACGCCATCCTGTGTGATCAGGTGGGTCGCCGCTCGGTGCGGAGGGTGAACGGGGAACGCCCCAGTAACCTGGGGCGATGCTCAAGGAAGTCAGCGCGACCCGCTACATCACGCCCTTGCGTGAGGGCGGCTCGCTGCCGGGGCTCGTCGAAGCGGACGATCTCGGAACGTACGTCATGAAGTTCAGCGGCGCCGGACAGGGGCGGAAGACCCTCATCGCGGAGGTCGTCTGCGGTGAACTCGCCCGCCGTCTGGGCCTGCGCGTGCCCGGACTGGTCACGATCGGGCTCGATCCGGTCATCGGACTCGGCGAACCGGACCAGGAAGTGCAGGAGCTGCTCAAGTCGAGCGGCGGGCTGAACTTCGGGATGGACTTCCTCTCGCGGGCGATCGGCTTCGACGCCCTCGCGCATCGGGTGAGCCCGGAAGAAGCCGGGAAGATCGTCTGGTTCGACGCGCTGGTCAACAATGTCGACCGATCGTGGCGGAACCCCAACATGCTTGTCCGGCAAGGCGAAGTGTGGCTCATCGACCACGGCGCCACCATGATCTGGCACCACAACTGGCCCGGCGCACAGGCCTCCGCCGCCAGGCCCTACGACGCCTCCGACCATGCCCTCGCGCCCTTCGGCCCGGACATCGACTCCGCCGCCGCGGAGCTGGCGCCCCTGGTCACCGAGGAACTGCTCGCCGTGGTGACCGCCGAGATCCCCGATCCGTGGCTGGCGGACGAACCGGGGTTCGACTCGGCCGACGAGCTCCGGCGCGCGTACGTGCGGCCGCTGGTGGCGCGTGCCGCCACCATTCACGAGCGCATCGAACTCAGCGAACTCAGCGAGATCCACCAGACCCGCGAGACCCGCGAGATCCGCGAGGAGGGGGCGAAATGAGCGGGCGTGACGTCTACGAGTACGCGCTGCTGCGCGTGATGCCGCGCATTGAACGGGGGGAGTGCTTCAACGCGGGCGTGCTCGTGTACTGCCGCGCGCAGTCCTTCGTGGCCGCGCGTACGCATCTCGACGAGGTCAAACTCCGGGCGCTCGACCCGGAGGCGGACGTGTCCGGTGTACGGGCCGCGCTGCGAGCCGTCGAGGGCGTCTGCACCGGGGGCGCGGCGGCGGGCCAGGCGGCGCGCGACGATGCCGGACGGCGCTTCCGCTGGCTGATCGCGCCCCGCTCGACGGTCGTCCAGCCGGGTCCTGTGCACACTGGACTCACCGCGGATCCCGCGGCCGAGGTTGAGCGGCTTCTCGACCTGCTGGTGCGGTGATGGATCACACCTGCGCGTTGTGCCGTTGACACCGCGTGCCAGGGCTTCTAGCGTCACGTCTGCTGAGGGTACTAAGCGGTCGCTCACCTGAAGGGCGTACCGTGGGCCGCAGGCTTTTCAAGGGCGAGGAGAACCAGCAATGTCCACCACAGAGCAGCGCGTCGCCGTAGTCACGGGTGCCGCGCGTGGCATCGGCGCCGCGACCGCCGTACGACTGGCCGCCGAGGGACGGGCCGTCGCGGTGATCGATCTCGACGAGGCCGCGTGCAAGGACACCGTGGAGAAGATCACCTCCGCCGGCGGCAAGGCGATCGCTGTCGGTTGTGACGTGTCCGACGAGGCCCAGGTCGAGGCCGCCGTGACGCGGATCGCCGAGGAGCTCGGCGCGCCGACGATCCTGGTGAACAACGCGGGCGTGCTCCGCGACAACCTCCTCTTCAAGATGAGCGCCGCCGACTGGGACACGGTCATGAACGTGCATCTGCGCGGCGCCTTCCTGATGACGCGCGCCGTCCAGAAGTACATGGTGGACGCCAAGTTCGGCCGGGTCGTCAACCTCTCCTCGTCCTCGGCGCTCGGCAACCGCGGCCAGGTCAACTACTCCGCCGCCAAGGCCGGTCTGCAGGGCTTCACCAAGACGCTCGCCCACGAGCTCGGCAAGTTCGGCGTCACCGCGAACGCCGTCGCGCCCGGCTTCATCGTCACCGAGATGACCAAGGCCACCGCGGACCGGGTCGGCATGGGCTTCGAGGAGTTCCAGGCCGCGGCCGCGACCCAGATCCCGGTGCAGCGTGTCGGCAGGCCGGACGACGTCGCGGGCGCGATCGCCTTCTTCACGGGCGACGACGCCGGATTCGTCTCCGGCCAGGTGCTGTACGTTGCCGGTGGACCCCTCAACTAGGCCAGGGGGAAAAGGACATGACCACTGTGGAACTCTCGGGCAAGGTCGCGCTCATCACCGGCGCGAGCCGCGGTATCGGATACGGGGTCGCCGAGGCGCTGGTCGCCCGCGGTGACCGTGTGTGCATCACCGGCCGCAACGAGGAAGCGCTGAAGGAAGCCGTCGAGAAGCTCGGCGCCGACCGCGTCATCGGCGTCGCGGGCAAAGCCCACGACGAGGCCCACCAGGCCGCCGCCGTCGAGCGCACCATGGAGGCGTTCGGCCGCGTCGACTTCCTGGTCAACAACGCCGGTACGAACCCGGTCTTCGGGCCGATCGCCGAGCTGGACCTCAATGTCGCGCGCAAGGTCTTCGAGACCAATGTGATCTCGGCGCTCGGCTTCGCCCAGCAGACGTGGAAGGCCTGGCAGGGCGAGAACGGGGGTGCGATCGTCAACATCTCCTCGGTCGCCGGGGTCTCGGCCTCGCCGCTCATCGGCGCGTACGGCATCAGCAAGGCCGCCATGATCAACCTGACCCTCCAGCTGGCGCACGAGTACGCGCCCAAGGTGCGGGCCAACGCCATCGCCCCGGCCGTGGTCAAGACCCAGTTCGCCAAGGCTCTGTACGAGGGCCGCGAAGCGGAGGCGGCCGCGGCCTACCCGCTCGGCCGGCTCGGTGTGCCGTCGGACATCGGGGGCGCCGCCGCGTTCCTCACCTCGGAGCAGTCGGACTGGATCACCGGGCAGACGCTCGTCGTCGACGGCGGGATTTTTCTCAACGCCGGGGTCGGCTGAGCGGAGTCCGCGCATCGGGCTTCGATTGAGGAAAATTCGTATTGTTCGGGAAAAGTTCCGCACAGTTTCCCAATAAGGAACCCGTAAACGAAAAATTTCACACAGAAGACATCGCTGCATGTCAAGTGCCCCGCCGGCCTTTCTGGCTCGACCGGCGGGGCACTGCGGTATCGTCTGGCCACCCTTGTGGTATGGCCGATCGAGGAGCGTGCGCGTGTTCAAGCGGGACAGATACCTGCGTCAGCTGGGGGCGATCACGTCCATAGCCCTGGTCGCCGGATGCGGTCTCTTCTCGGGCTCCTCCGACGACGGGGCGCCGATCGTCGTGGGAACGACCAGCGCGCCCAGCACGCTGGATCCGGCGGCCTCCTGGGACAGCTCGTGGGAGTTGTTCCGCAATGTCCACCAATCCCTGCTGAACTTCCCCACCGGCGCGTCCGTGCCCGAGCCCGACGCCGCCGAGAGCTGCGAGTTCACGGACGGCGCGAGCAAGGTGTACAGCTGCAAGCTGCGCGAGGGCCTGCAGTTCTCCGACGGACACAAGCTGGACGCGCAGGCCGTCAAGTACTCCATCGACCGGATCAAGAAGATCAACGTCAACGGCGGCCCCGCGGGTCTGCTGACCAGTCTCGCCCGGGTGGAGGTGAAGAACGACCGTGAGATCGTCTTCCACCTCAACCAGTCCGACGCCACCTTCCCCTTTGTCCTGTCCACACCTGCCATGTCGATCGTGGACCCCGAGGAGTACCCCGCGGACGCGCTCCGCACGGACGGCAAGATCAGCGGCTCGGGGCCGTACACCCTGGAGTCCTACGAGGACGGCAAAGAGGCGAAGCTCGTCCGCAACGGCAAATACAAGGGCATCGCGGACCGCAAGAACAGCGCCGTCACCATCCGCTACTTCCATGACTCGTCCAAGCTGGTCAAGGCCCTCAAGAACAAGCAGATCGACGTCGTCTACCGCGGTCTCAGCGCCGCGGACATCGTGGATATCCAGGGCCACGAAGAAGAGCAGAAGCTCCAGCTCATCGAGAGCCCGACCACCGAGATCAGCTACCTGGTGTTCAATCCCAAGGACCCGTGGTCCAGGAAGCTAGCGGTCCGCAAGGCGGTCGCCCAGGTCATCGACCGGGGGGCACTCGCCCACAACGTCTACAAGGACACCGTCGAGCCGCTGTACTCCATGATCCCCAAGGGGCTCGTCGGCCACACCACGGGCTTCTTCGACACCTTCGGACAGCCCAGCGCGGACAAGGCCAAGAAGATCCTCGAGGAAGCGGGCATCACCGAACGCGTCCCGCTCACGCTCTGGTACACCACCGACCGCTACGGCTCCCAGACCAAGCCGGCCTTCGAGGAGCTGAAGCGCCAGCTCGAGGCCTCCGACCTGTTCACCGTCAAGCTCAAGAGCCGCCCTTGGAAGACGTACGCACCGGGCTACCAGAAGGGCGAGTACCCGGTGTTCGGGCGCGGCTGGAACCCCGACTTCCCCGACGCCGACAACTTCATCGCACCCTTCGTGGGCAAGCAGAACGCGCTCGGCACCCCGTATGAGGCACCCGAGATCACGAACACGCTGCTGCCCGAGTCGCGTCGGCAGAGCGACCGTGGTGCTGTGTCCAAGGATTTCGAGAAGGCTCAGCAGATCTTCGTGGACGACGCCCGGCTGCTGCCGCTGTGGCAGGGCAAGCAGCACACGGCCGCGAACGAGGAGATCGCTGGTGCCGAGAACTCCATAGACCCGGCGACGATGATGACAATGTGGGAGCTGTACTGGAAGACCAGCTGGTAACCCTGCCCTCGGGCCCGCCTGTCAGTGGTCGCCTGTAGGTTCTGTGCCCTGACGGCGGCCGCGCCTGGCGCGGCCGCCCATGGCCGCGCGCTCTGCGGCCGTGAAGTGAGCGCACACCGGAGGAAGTTCACGTGACCGACACCGCCATGCTGCCCGAGTCCTGGCGCGGCGTCCTGGGCGAAGAGCTGCAGAAGCCCTACTTCAAGGAGCTCACCGAGTTCGTCGAGCAGGAGCGAGAGAAGGGTCCCGTCTACCCTCCGCGTGAGGAGGTCTTCGCCGCGCTCGACGCGACGCCGTACGAGCGGGTGAAGGTGCTGATCCTCGGGCAGGACCCGTACCACGGCGAAGGCCAGGGCCATGGCCTGTGTTTCTCGGTCCGCCCCGGTGTGAAGACCCCGCCCTCGCTGCGCAACATCTACAAGGAGATGCAGGAGGAGCTCGGCCACCCCGTGCCGGACAACGGCTATCTGATGCCGTGGGCCGAACAGGGCGTCCTGCTGCTCAACGCGGTGCTGACGGTCCGGGCCGGTGAGGCAAACTCGCACAAGGGCAAGGGCTGGGAGAAGGTCACGGACGCGGTGATCCGGGCGGTGTCCGCCCGGCCCGACCCGGCGGTGTTCGTGCTGTGGGGCAACTACGCCCAGAAGAAGCTCCCGCTGATCGACGAGGGACGGCACGCCGTGGTCAAGGGCGCGCACCCCTCACCGCTCTCCGCCAAGAAGTTCTTCGGCTCGCGTCCGTTCACGCAGATCAACGAGGCGATCGCCCGGCAGAGCCACGCCCCGGTCGACTGGCGGATCCCGAATCTGGGCTGACGCGAGCGTGAGAGCGAGCATGGACGCGTCCGGGCACGCGAGCGTGGACGCGTCCGGGCCCGGCTCGGTGGTCCCGGGCCGGGCCGCCCGTCACCGGCCTGGCCCAGCGGTGTACGGAGCCGCCTGACCGGGATTGTCAGTGCCTGCCGTTAGCGTCGAGATCGGGTGGGATCGGTCGGCGGGACAAGCGCGGAGGACTCGGTGGCGGAGCGACAGGAACAGGCGGCGGACGCCGTGATGACCAGGATCGGTCAGGTCGTCATGCTCCTCCACGGCGGTGACCGCGAGGAGGCCCGGGGCCGCTTCCTGGACCTGTGGTCGGAGATCGGCGACGACGGCGCCCCGCTCCACCGGTGCACGCTCGCGCACTACATGGCCGACGCGCAGGACGACCCCTCGGACGAACTCGCGTGGGACCTGCGCGCCCTGTCGGCGGCCGAGGAACGCACCGAGCTCCACCAAGGCCAGTCGCTCGCGCTCCGCGCCTTCTACCCGTCGCTGCATCTGAACCTCGCCGCCGACTACGCCAAACTCGGCCGCACCGACGCCGCCCGCAACCACCTGCTCCAAGCCCGCGGCGCGGTGGGCGCCCTGACCGACGACGGCTACGGCGACGGGGTCCGGGCGGCGATCGGGCGCCTGGAGCTGAAGTTGAACGAAGCCCCGCCGAGCGAGTCGCCGGGCTCCGCCACGGACCGTTGAGGAGGCCGGCCACGGCCCGTGGATCCGCGCGGAAAGGGCCACGGGCTCCGGGGTGGCGGACCCGGCCGTGGGGATCAACGGAACTGGGCGTCCTCGCAGATGAGCGCCTCCGGGCTGTCCGGTCTCCAGCCGCCGTACTTTCGGCCCAGGGCGCATACGTCCGTGGATGTGGGGCCGGTGTGGGGCGGGGGGCCCGGGATCGTGCGCGGCCCGGGGCGTTGGGGCTTCTGGGACTGCGGTGGGGCCGTGGGAGTGCGGCGCTGGGGGGTGGTCGGGGGCGGGGACGTCGCCGGGCGGGGTGGGGTCACCGGAGGTGAAGGGCGGCGGGGCGGGCCGATCAGTTCCAGCGCCTCGCGGGCCGGAGCCTGCACGATCTGTGGCTCTACGCTCCCGTCCGGGCGTGCCTGCGACGGAGGGCTGGGCGGGGCCGGCACGCCGGGGGAGGGCGGGCGCTGGATGGTCACACAGCCGGAGACGGCCGAGACAGCCACGGTGACCAGGAGCGTTGCGGTGGTCGTCGTTCGATGCACCCGCGCAACTTTGCTGTGTCCGGCTCGATTTGGGGAGCTGACAAGCGGAGTATGCCCCGCATGGGTGAACGGCCCGGGGCGTCTCAGTCGCCGGTGACCCCGTCGATGCGCTCGCGGATCAGGTCGGCGTGACCGTTGTGGCGCGCGTACTCCTCGATCATGTGGACGTAGATCCAGCGCAGGTTGTACGTACGGCCCTGCCGGTCCTTGCCCACGCCGAGGTCGTCCAGGTCGTACCGCGCGGCGTTGCGGCGGGCGATCTCGATCTCGGCCTGCCAGGTGCCGTGGGCCTCTTTCCAGGTGTCGGTCTCGGTGAGATGGAACTCGCCGTCCCGGTCCTCGTCGCTGTAGTAGATCGGCCCCGGGTCGTCGTCCGCGAGAATCCGGCGGAACCAGCTCCGCTCGCAGTCGGCCATATGGCGTACGAGGCCGAGCAGCGTCAGCTCCGAGGGCTCGACGGACGCCGTCCTCAACTGGGCGTCGTCCAGGCCCGCGCACTTCATCGCCAGAGTCTGGCGGTGGAAGTCGAGCCACTGCTCCAGCATGGGCCGTTCGTCACCGGTGATGGAGGGGCGTATGCGCTCAGTTGTCATCCCCGCATCCTTGCGGAACCAGGGGAACGCCACCACAGCATTTTCAGCGACGCAGCATCCCTCCACGAGCCTGGCGGGTCGTCGTCCCGATCCCCGCCGTTCTTGCCGCCGCATGCACCGAGGACGTCCCGCGCCACGCGTCCACCACATCGCGGAGCCCCTGCCCGCCTTCCCCGGCGGCCGGGTCGCGCTGCTTGGCGACGCCGAGCACGCCATGCCGCCGACCCTTGGCCAGGGCGACCGCCCCTGTCCACAAGGCCGTCGGAGTAGCTCGTCTCGCGATGATGCGCAGCCGTCCCAGGACGGCCCTGCGCAACGCCGCGATCGCCGCCGTGCCTCCGGGACAACAGGCTCGGCTTTTCTTGTGCGGAGTTTCGACGGCATAGCCGACTGGCGGGCTCCGCAGCGGCCGTATGCTTCGGGCGAGGCCTCCGTTGGCCGGAGGCCCGTGGTCCCGTAGCCCCCGTGGACTGTGGTCCCCCAGGTCCCCGTTTTGGCCTGTAGTCCGGCGCCCGTAGGCGCCCTGTGAACGTGTATCGGCACCCCGAAGAGGAGACCCCCTGTGAAGGTCGGCTGCATCGGACTCGGCGACATCGCGCTGAAGGCGTATCTGCCGGTGCTCACCACGCAGCCGGGCGTCGAGCTGCATCTGCACACACGGACTCCCGCCACCCTGACCAGGGTCGCCGACAGCCTCCACATCCCCGCCGAGCGCCGCCACACCGACCTCTCCGAACTGCTCGCCCAGGACCTCGACGCGGCGTTCGTGCACGCGCCCACCCTCGCGCACCCCGAGATCGTGACGCGGCTCCTCGAAGCGGGCGTCGCGACGTATGTCGACAAGCCGATGAGCTATGAACTCGCCGACAGCGAACGACTGGTGCGGCTCGCGGAGGAGCGGGACACCAGCCTGGCCGTCGGCTTCAACCGCCGCTTCGCACCGGGGTACGCCCAGTGCGCCGACCACCCGCGCGAGCTGATCCTGATGCAGAAGAACCGCGTCGGCCTGCCGGAACAGCCTCGCCCGATGATCCTCGACGACTTCATCCATGTCGTGGACACGCTGCGGTTCCTGGCGCCGGGCCCGGTGGACGACGTGACCGTGCGGGCCCGGGTCGAGCGCGGACTGCTGCACCACGTCGTGCTGCAGCTCTCCGGGGAGGGGTTCACGGCACTCGGCGTGATGAACCGGCTGAGCGGCTCCAACGAGGAGATTCTCGAGGTGTCGGGGCAGGACACCAAGCGGCAGGTCGTCAATCTCGCCGAGGTCATCGACCACAAGGGTCAGCCGACCGTGCGGCGCCGAGGCGACTGGGTGCCGGTGGCCCGGCAGCGCGGCATCGAACAGGCCGTGCTCGCCTTCCTCGATGCCGTACGCGCGGGCAAGGTCCTCAGCGCCCGTGATGCACTCGCGACTCACGAGCTGTGCGAGAGGGTCGTTCAGGCGGTGGAGACGCGGTCCGCCTGAGGGTCCGCCTGGTCGGCGTGGTCGGCCCGGCCGGCGTGGTCGGCCTGGTACGCCCGGTCGGCCTGTTCCGCCTCAGCCGCAGCGACCGTACGCCCTCCGTGGCACCCAGGGCCGTCAGGACCAGCAGCGCCGCGTACACCGGCCAGTCGCCGAACCGTGCGTACGGGGTGACACCGTGTGCCAGCGGAATGTCGTACACCGCCGACGCGCTCGCGCTCGTGCTGAGCCAGTCGCCGACCCGCTCGCCGCTCGGGCCGTAGACGGCGGAGACGCCGGTGAGCGTCGAGTGCACCATCGGCCGGCCCGTCTCGGCGGCCCGCAGCGCCGCCAGCGAGGCGTGCTGCTCGGGTGCCCAGCTCTGCTGGAATGTCGAGGTCGCCGACTGCGCCAGCAGCACGTCTGCACCGTCCCGGGCCAGATGGCGGCTCATGTCGGGGAACGCCGACTCGAAGCAGATCATCGGGCCCACGCGCAGCCCGTTCCCCACGTCCATGACCACCTGTTCGGTGCCGCGCCTGCGGTCCTCGTCCGCGGCCTCGCCGACGGAGGTGGCCCAGCCGAGCACGGAGCGGAACGGAACGTACTCGCCGAACGGGACGAGCCGCATCTTGTCGTAGCGGTCGCCGGTGGGGCCCTGCGGGCCGACGAGCACCGAACTCTTGTAGATGCCGGGCCGGTCGGAGCGGCGGGCGTCCACGTTCACCAGGATGTCGGCGCCCACGTCACGGGAGAGCGCGGCGAGCCGGTCCGCGAGGTCGGGCCGGTCGGCGAGGTCGAAGCCGACGCTGCTCTCGCCCCACACGACGAGGTCCAGGTCCTGCCCGGCCAGCTGCCGGGTGAGCGTCTCCTCGCGTGCGAACCGCGGCTCGCCGCCGGTGATCGGGCCCGGCTGTACGACGGCGATCCGCGCCTGGCTGTCGGTGTCCGGGCGCGGCGACCACATCCAGGCCGCCGAGGTGGCGGCGGCCGTCGCCACCAGTCCCGCCACGGCCGGGACACGCGACGGGCGAACCGCGACGAGGAGGGCCACCGCGACGTTCACCATGACGACCAAGAAGCTGATCAGCCACGTTCCGCCGACCGAGGCAAGCCGCAGCGCGGGCTCCACCTGCCACTGGCTTGCCCCCAGCAGACCCCATGGCCCGCCCAGCCCCTCCCAGGACCGCACGAGTTCGACCATCAGCCAGCACGAGGGCAGCACGAACAGCGCCGCCACGACCTTGCCGGGCGAGGGCACTCCGGCCAGGAACCGGCGTGTCAACCAGCCCCATGGCGCCCACAGCGTCCCGAGCAGCGCCGCTATCACCAGCGTGAAGACATGCAGGTTCGGCAGCAGCCAGTGGTGCACGGCCAGCATGAAGCCGAACCCGCCCAGCCAGCCGTCGTACGCCGCACGCCTGCCTGTCGGTGCCGAGCGCGCCAGCAGGATCCACGGGACCAGAGCGACGTACGCGAACCACCACAGGGACGGCTCCGGGAAGCTCAGCATGGGCAGTGCACCGGCGAGTGTGGCCGCGATGCCACGCCACCAGGGCGAGCCGAGACGTCGTCGAAGATCTGTGGCGGACAGCTTCATGCAGCGGCTCCCTCGACCTCCCGCGCCAGTGCGTACCTCCAGTGTGCGCGCCCGGGACGATCTCCGTAAGTGCGCCTCCGCTCAGGTCGCGGCGGGCTCCTGACGTGTCCGCGAGGCCTGGCGCCACTTCTCGTGGACGACCACTTCGCGCAGGCGCCAGCCGTTGTCCGTACGCAGAAGAGTGAACTCGTACCGGCCGCCGCACACGAAGTCGGGCGCGGAGGATTCGCCGTCGTGTCCCGCGAACCGCATCGGATTGACGTAGTCCGCCCGCACGTGCGCCGTATCGCCCGTGTCGTGCTCCAGTGGCCCGAACCGCACCCGGCGGTTGACGATCAGATGCTGCCGCATCGGGAACAACTCCATGGTCTGCGTGAGCCACCCGGCGACCTGCGCCGCATCCCCCTCGATTCCGCCCGCCGACCGGTAGTCCGCGCGCCCGTCCGGTGTGAACAGTCCCCGGTACGCCTCCCAGTCACCGTCGTCCACCGTCACCGCGTACTCGGTGATCAGTCCGTCGACCGCGAGCCGGTCCATCACCGTCGCGAGTTCCACGCGCTGCGTCATCGGCTCAGTGTTGGCCACCGGGCGGGCCGCGCCAAGGGGCGTGCAGCGATATTCACTGCCCGCGTGGCGTCCATTCGGCCGAATCCGTCCGGCCATGCAGGAATGCGGCCAGGGGAAGGGCGGCAGCGCAGAAGGCGACACCGGTGAGCATGACCAGTGACGGCCCCGAGCGGTCGAGGGCGAGCGAGCCGAAGAGCGCGCCCAGTGAGATCGAGACATTGAACGACAGGACATAGAGGGAGGTCGCCGCTTCTCGCGCGTGCGGCGCACTTCGCAGGACCAGGGTCTGCAGTGCGACCGGCAGGGCCGAGTAGGCGAACCCCCAGCTGAGGAGGAACGCGATCGCCCCAGGCTGCCAGCTGCCCGCCGCGAGCAGCAGGGCCATGGATCCAGCGGTGCCGACGATCAGGCCGATGATGACCGTACGCAGTGTCGGTCCGCGTCCGATGACGGCTCCCACCACGAAGTTGCCCGCGACACCCGCGATGCCGAAACAGAGGAGGAGCACCCCGACGGTGTCCGCGGCCACGCCCACGTTGCGCAGCAGGAAGGGGGTGACATACGTGTAGGCGGCGTAGTGGCCGATCACGACGATGGCCGTCACCGCGACCGTCGTGCGCAGATCGCCCCTCTTCAACAGGCGTGGCAGCTCGGAGAGATGGACGCCGTCGCGAGAGGGCATCGAAGGCATCAGTACCGCGGTGGCGAGGAGGGCGACGGCGCCGCACACGGTCAGAGCCCAGAAGGCGGCGCGCCAGCTCAGCCACTGGCCGACCATGGCGCCCAGGGGGACGCCGATGACGGTGGCCAGGGATATCCCGGAGAACACGACGGCCGTGGCACGCACGGACTGCGCTGGCGGCACGAGCCGTACGGCGATGCTCGCGACGATGGCCCACAGAACGCCGTGGATGAATCCGATCAGCAGTCTGACGAGCATCAGCCATGCGTAGTCCACTGCTGTCGCGGTGAGGAGGTTGCCCGCGAGGAAGACAGCCAGGATGACCAGCAGCAGCCTCCCGCGGTCGAGTCGGCGGGTGGCCGCGGTGAGGAGCGGAGCGAGCAGCCCGGCGAACAGTCCGTACAAGGTGACGGTCAGTCCGACCGTTCCTTCCGATACCCTCAGGTCGGCCGCCATTTCGGGGAGCAGACCGATGGGCATCGTCTCGGTGGCGGTCACGATGAAGACCGAGAAGGCGACGGCCAGAACCGCCGGCCATCCGTTCGCGGGTGTGGCCGGGGGAGTGGGGTGTGCCGCTTCGTTCGACGTCGATGTCTCGTGCTGACCAGAACTTGACAACGTCATGCTCCGAGAGAAGAGAAACGGCTGCGACCGCTTGTTGGAGGCCGCGGCCTTGCCGACTGGATGGTATACCAAAGGCCGTGGGTGGGGATCCGGTGGGGATCCGGGAGCGATCAGTAGCGATCAGTAAGGACAATCCCGGGGTAGGCGGCCCGCCCGTCGCATGGATCACGAAGGAGCGCGCATGTCTCGTCCCGTCACGGTCGTCACGGGTGGTAGCCGAGGAATCGGTCGAGCGACGTGCCAACGGCTGGCGGCGGACGGGCACGACCTGGTCCTGGGGTACGCACGCGACGACGCGGCTGCCGAGCGGACCGCGGCCGCCGTACGTGAGGCGGGGGCCCGCTGTGTCACCGTGCGCGTCGACACCTCCGACGAGGGCGACGTCGATCGGCTCTTCGACACGGCGGCGGAACGGCTCGGGCCGGTGACGGGACTGGTCAACAACGCCGGAGTGACGGGCCCGCTCGGTCGGCTCGCCGACACGGACAGTGCCGATCTGCGGCGCGTCGTGGAGGTCAACCTCCTGGGCACGCTGCTGTGTTCACGCCGGGCCGCACGGGACATGGTGCCTCGGGGCGCCGGCGTGATCGTCAATCTGTCGTCGGCGGCGGCCACGCTCGGCGGTCCCGGAGAGTACGTACACTACGCGGCGACCAAGGCAGCGGTCGACACGCTGACGGTGGGCCTCGCGAAGGAGCTCGGCCCGGACGGCATCCGCGTCAACGCGGTGGCCCCGGGCGTCATCGAAACCGAGATGCACGCGACGATGGGTGACGCGGACCGCCCGGCCCGGTTGGCCCCCTCGATCCCGCTGCGCCGCCCCGGCGCCTCCGAGGAAATCGCCGCGGCCATCGCGTGGTTGCTGTCACCGGAGGCGTCGTATGCGACGGGGGCGGTGCTGCGGGTGGCCGGAGGGCGGTGAGGGAGCCGGGGCTCTCGGCCTCCAGGGCTCTCGGCCTCCAGAGCTCTCGGCCTCCGGGGGTCTCGGCCTCCGGGGCCCTCGGGCCCTCTGCCGCCGGGGAGTTCAGGCAGCGTAGATGGCCTCGCTCAGGCAGCCTCGATGACCTCGTCACGTACGGCCGCTGCCCACTCCACGACCAACAGCTCGTACTCCGCCCGCTCCTGCGCCGACAGCATGCCGCCCGAACGTATCCACAACGCGCGAATCTGCTCATTCACCGCGGCAGCGGACCGCACGGAACCAGGGGTCAAGGAATTGGGGGACATACCAACCAGCGTAGGGCCAAGGACTGACAGCACGCCACCGAACGACTACCCATCCAGTATGTGGTTGGTCACGAAAGGCGCCCGGCGGGTTTCGTGACCAACTCGGCGGCCCCGCACCGCACATGCGCACATTGCGACACAACCCCTGGTGGTTTCCTTGCGTTTTCGCTCTTGCGCTTCGATTTCCGAAGCGCAACAGTCGGGAGCCATGGGAGACATGAAGCAGCGCGTCGACGGCGTCACACCGCCCTACGACCCCGAAACCGAACGTGCGTTACGTCGTTGGATGCCACCGGGCGTCGCGCGCGAACCCCTGATGCTCTTCAAAGTCCTCGAACGCCACCCCGACCTCGCCTCCCGCCTCCGTACGCTCGGAGCGGGTCTGCTCGTCCACGGCCGGCTGCCCGATGCCGACCGGGAGTTGGTCATCGCCCGGGTCGCGGCACGCTGCGGCTGCGCGTACGAATGGGGTGTCCACATGGCGACGTACGCGGAGTCCGTCGGCCTGACTCCGCAGCAGGTCGAACTCACCGTGAGCGGTGCCCCGACCGACCAGGCCTGGGCGCCTCGTCAGACGGCCCTCCTCCAAGCCGTCGACGAACTCCATGCCACGTCCCGTCTGTCCGACGCGGCGTGGACCGATCTGCGGGAACATCTCGACGAACCCGAGGCCCTCGAGTTCCTGGTCCTGGCGGGCTGGTACCGCACGATCGCGTACGTGGCCAACGGCCTGGAGATCGAGCGGGAGCCCTGGGCGCGGGCGTTTCCCGAGGGCTGAGGTGGACCGAGTTCTGTCGCGGGCCCTTTATTGAGGTGCCCCTGAGCCCTCGCCGCACTACGGTGGTTCTCGTTCAGTTCGTTCGGTTCTGAACATCGAGCACGGGCCGCCCGCCGCGGGGGATCAGGCGGGCGGCTCCGTTGTGTCCGGGGGCGCGTCCGGGGACGTATCCCGGGGCAGAGGGCAGCCGTCAGCCCGCCGATTCCGCCGCATGAGGACTCAGCGCACCCATGCTGACCAGCACAATGATGAGCACCCCCAGGGCGACGCGGTAGTAGACGAAGGGCATGAAGGACTTCGTGGTGATGAACTTCATGAACCATGCGATAACCGCGTAACCCACCACAAAAGCGATGATCGTCGCGAAGACCGTCGGGCCCCAGGAGACGTGCCCGCCCTCGCTCGCGTCCTTCAGTTCGAAGAGGCCGGACGCCAGCACCGCCGGGATGGCGAGGAGGAAGGAGTAGCGGGCGGCCGCCTCGCGGGTGTAGCCCATCAGCAGACCGCCGCTGATGGTGGCGCCGGAGCGGGAGACACCGGGGATGAGGGCCATGGCCTGGCAGACGCCGTAGATCAGGCCGTCCCTGACGGTCAGGTCCTGAAGCGTCTTGCGCTCCTTCGCCACCCGGTGCTTGCCGCCCGTCTCGTCGCGTGCCGCGAGACGGTCCGCGACGCCCAGGATGATGCCCATCACGATCAGCGTCGTCGCGGTGATGCGCAGATCGCGGAACGGCCCCTCGATCTGATCCTTGAGCGTGACGCCCAGGACGCCGATCGGGATCGAGCCGATGATCACGAGCCAGCCCATCTGGGCGTCGTGGTCGTGCCGCATCGCCTTGTTCGTGAGCGAGCGGAACCACGCCGAGATGATCCGCGCGATGTCCTTGCGGAAGTAGATCAGCACCGCGGTCTCCGTACCGATCTGGGTGATCGCCGTGAAGGCCGCCCCCGGGTCCTCCCAGCCGGCGAACGCCGCGGTCAGCCGCAGGTGCGCGCTGGAGGAGATGGGCAGGAACTCGGTCAGTCCCTGGACGAGTCCGAGGACGAGGGATTCAAACCAAGACATGAAAGTACGTGATCCAAGTGCCGAGGGCGGGAGTGGAGCGAAGGGGCGGACGAACGCGCCGTGTTGTCGTATGGGGTGATCAGGCGCGCCCGGGGCAGCGTAGCGCCCCCCGGTGGCGGCGCGACGAGAGGGCCTCCGTATCGCGGACAGGGACTCCCCGGCGCACCCCGCGGCAACGGTGTCGGGGTGTTGACCTGCCGCGACTTGGCCGCTTACGTTTCCGCGAGGAGCGAAAGCGCTTGCTGTCCGCCGGTGGCCGCCGGGGTCGACAGGCGTCCGCCAGACCCGATGTCACGTCCGATGGAGTGCTGATCACGTAGATGCGTACCCCCCGCGACGCAACCGCCAGCGAGCCCAGCAGCGAGACCACGAGCACGACGACCAGCAAGACGACCAGCGTGACCACCAGCGAGAGGACCCCGCACGAGAGCCGCTCCGCCGCCCCGCTCGACGGCCGCCGAATCAAGGTCGCGATCATCGGCACCGGAGCCATCGCCGGCGGTAGCCATCTGCCCGCGTTCGCCGCGCTCGCCGCCGAGGGAGAGGTGGAGATCGTCGCGGCGGTCGATATCGACGCCGAAGCGGCGAAGCGGTTCTGCGCGGAAGGCGGCGTCCCGCACGCCTACACCGATCTCGACCGGATGCTGGCCGAACAGCGTCCGGATCTCGTCTCCGTCTGCACCCCGCCGACCCTCCACCGCGCGCAGACCGTCGCCGCGCTGCGCGCCGGTGCCTGGGTGTGGTGCGAGAAGCCGCCGGTGCCCTCGCTCGCCGACTTCGACGCGGTGGAGGCCGAGGAGGGTCTCGCGGGCGGTCCGTACGCCTCGATCGTCTTCCAGCACCGCTTCGGCTCGGGCGCGCGACACGTACGGCGCCTGATCGCCGAAGAGGCCATGGGGCGTCCTCTCGTGGCGCACTGTCAGACCACCTGGTACCGCAACGCCGCCTACTACGCCGTGCCCTGGCGCGGGAAGTGGCACACCGAGGGCGGCGGACCCGCCATGGGACACGGCATCCATCAGATGGATCTGCTCCTCGACCTGCTCGGCCCGTGGGCCGAGGTACGGGCCATGGCCGGACGCCTGGTGCACGACGTACAGACCGAGGACGTCTCGACCGCGCTCGTACGTTTCGAGAGCGGGGCGCTGGCGACCGTGGTGAACAGTGTCCTCAGCCCGGACGAGGTCAGCCGGATCCGCATCGACTGCGAGCGGGCGACGGTCGAACTCACCCACCTCTACGGCCACACCAACGACAACTGGCGCGTCACCCCCACGCCGGACGCACCGGCCGAGGACGTGGCCGCCTGGCAGGACTTCGGCGCCAACGTGCCGAGTTCGCACCTGGCGCAGCTGCGCGACCTGGTCGCGAGCATGCGCGCGGGCGAACGTCCGCGCAGCAGTGGCGCCGACGGGCGCACCAGCCTGGAGCTGATCACCGCGCTGTACAAGTCGGCGTTCACGGACACGACCGTACGGGCCGGCGAGATCGGCCCCGGCGACCCCTACTACACCGCCCTGCACGGCGGCGCCCCCGGCTGGGCACCGGCGACGCACCAGGAGGAGGTACCGGCATGACCGCACCCGACGGCCTGCGCATCGTCCATGCTCACGGCGACCGCATCACGATCACCGAACCCACCACCGGCGTCGAGCTGTTGAGCTACGTCTACGGCCCCGAGGCGGCCTGGGAGGCACCGAAGCCGTATCTGCATCCGCTCAGGACGCTGACGGGCAACGTTGTCACGGACTACCGGCCCAACGACCACCGCTGGCACAAGGGCCTCCAGATGACCGCCTCGCACCTGTCCGGGGCGAACCTGTGGGGCGGCAACTCGTATGTGCACGGACAGGGCTACCTCGAACTCCCGGAGCGCGTCGGGTCGATGGCGCATGTCACGTTCGACGAGGTGAGCGCGGACAGTGCCGACGGCACCGGCAGTGGCCGCGCGGTCATCGCCGAGCGGCTCACCTGGCACCCGTACGACGGCACGCTGTGGGCCGAGGAGGAGCGCCGTATCGAGGTGCACGACGTGGACCCGGCGTCCGGGTCCTGGGCGCTGACCTGGACGACGGCCGTCACCAACCGGCGCGACGAACCCCTGCTGTTCGGCAGTCCGACGACGGCCGGCCGGGAGATGGCCGGATACACGGGGCTGTTCTGGCGCGGTCCGCGAGCGTTCCGGGACGGGCGGATCGTCGGGCCCGACGGCGAAGGCCCCGAGCTGATGGGGCAGCAGGCGCCCTGGCTCGCCTACTCGGGCGAGCACGACGTCACCGACGGGTACGCGACTCTTGTCTTCGCGCATGCCCCGGAGAACGACCACACCGGCAAGGGTGGCGCGCACCCGGCCCACTGGTTCGTACGCAACGAGCCGTTCGCGGCCGTCGCCCCGTCGTTCGCCTTCTTCGACGAGCTGGAACTCGCCCCCGGCGACACCCTCACCCGTCGCTATCGCGTCGTCGTCGCCGACGGCGCATGGGAGCGCGAGGAGATCGCCAAGTACCTGGCGGGGCACCCGTGGTGAGCGCCGCCCCGGGCTTCACCGGACTCCCCGGTGCCGTCGCCCTCTCGCACCTCTCGGTCTACGACTGGCCCGCCGCGGACGGGGTGTGCGGTGGCACGCCTCATCTGCACCTGACCTGTTCGGAGGCGTACGTCGTCACCGGCGGGCGTGGCGCGGTGCAGACCCTGACGACGTCCGGATACGAGGTCGCGCCTCTCGCGCCCGGCACGGTCGCCTGGTTCACGCCCGGCACCATCCACCGGCTCGTCAACGAGGACGACCTGCGCATCACCGTCCTCATGCAGAACAACGGCCTGCCGGAGGCGGGGGACGCGGTCCTCACGCTGCCTCCGAAGTACCTCACCGACCCGGAGACCTACGCGGCCGCCACCGCCATCCCGGCGGACGCGCCCGAGGCGGAGCGGGAGCGGATCGCGCGCACCCGGCGCGACCTTGCTCTCGAGGGCTATCGGGCGCTGCGCGACGCGGACGGGCCGGAGCCGCTCGCCGCGTTCCACCGGGCGGCGGCCGCGCTGGTGCGTCCCCGGCTCGCCGAATGGCGAGAGCGCTGGCAGCGCGGGGCGCGGGCGGCCGCCGCGGCCACGGACGATCAGCTCGATCGGCTCGAACGGGGCGATGTGTCCCACCTCGCCGACGCCGTCGTACGGACCGAACAGCCGTCCACGTACGGCAAGTTCGGGATGTGTGGGCGGCTTGATGTCTACGAGGGGACCGTCTGAGGAGGCTTCGCCTCGGCGGGGCCCGCCACCGTCCAGCCCGGGGCCTGCGGGTGGGCGGTCAGGTCCTCGTGCCGGACCGTGTCGCCGCAGACGGAGCAGGTGACGGCCGGGAGCAGCTCGTGGCCGCAGATGTGCTCGATCACCATGGGGCGATCGTCGTCTTTCCGGAGATGGCGGTCGCCCCACGCCATGAGTGTCAGCAGGACCGGCTCCAGTTCGAGGCCCGCGGTCGTGGGCCGGTACTCGAAGCGCTGCGGGCGCTCGCTGTAGGCCGACTTCTCCAGGATGCCGGCGTCGACGAGGCGCCGCAGGCGCGTGGCCAGGACGTCGCGCGGGGCACCGATGTTGCGGACCAGCTGATCGAAGCGTCCGTTGCCGAGGCACACCTCGCGCAGGACGAGCAGGGAGTACTTCTCGCCGACCAGTGCCAGGGCATCGGCGATCGAGCAGGGGCGGGGGTCCTTGGAGGCGGCCATGGGGCCCAGTCTAGGCGAGGGTTTGCTTTTCCAACTCGCCGAGCTATGGTGAGTTTGAATTTCCTACTCACTAGTCGCTCTCTAGTCGCTCACCAGTCGGGCGGTGGTCGCTCGGTAGTCGGCGGCCAAGGAGGCCCCACATGCGTGACGCAGTCATCGTCGAAGCCGTACGCACCCCCATCGGCAAGGGCAAGTCCAACGGCTCCCTCGCCCATGTCCATCCCGTGGAGCTCCTCGCCCATACGCTGCGCTCGCTCGTCGAGCGCTCCGGAGTCGACCCGGCGCTGATCGACGACGTCATCGGCGGCACGGTCGACCAGGTCGGCGAGCAGGCCATGAACACCACCCGTTACGCCTTGCTCTCGGCCGGTTTCCCCGAGACGGTGCCCGCGACGACGGTGGACCGTCAGTGCGGTTCGTCCCAGCAGGCGGTGCACTTCGCGGCGCAGGGCGTCATGTCGGGCGCGTACGACCTGGTCGTGGCCTGCGGGGTGGAGTCGATGAGCCGCGTGCCGATGTGGTCGAACGTGCCGCCGGGCAAGGACCCCTTCGGGCCCGGAGTCGCCGAGCGCTATCCGGAGGGCCTGGTGCCGCAGGGCATCAGTGCCGAGCTGATCGCGGCCAAGTGGTCGATCTCACGGGAGCAGATGGACGCGTTCGCGGTTGACTCGCACCGGAAGGCGGCCGCGGCCTGGGAAGGCGGGCTCTTCGACCCGGAGGTCGCCCCGTTGGACGGGGTGAGCCGCGACGAGTGCGTCCGGCCCGCCAGCACCACCGAGACCCTCGCCGGACTCAAGCCCGCCTACTACGACTCCGGCTTCGCCGAGCGCTTCCCGCAGATCGAGTGGAACGTCACCGCGGGCAACGCCAGCCCCATCAACGACGGGGCGTCTGCCGTGCTGATCACGTCGAGCGAGACCGCGGCCCGCCTCGGTCTGCGCCCGCTGGCCCGGCTGCACAGTTTCGCCGTCACCGGATCCGATCCGCTGCTCATGCTCACGGGCGTCGTCCCCGCCACCGAGAAGGTGCTCCGCAAGGCGTCGCTGACCCTGGACGAGATCGACCTCTTCGAGGTCAACGAGGCTTTCTCCAGTGTCGTACTCGCCTGGCAGCAGGAGACGGGCGCCGACCTCGCCAAGGTCAACGTCCACGGCGGCGCGATCGCACTCGGACACCCCCTCGGCGCGAGCGGCACCCGTCTGACGACCACTCTCGTCCACGCGATGCGCCTGCGCGGTGCCCGCTACGCCCTCCAGACGATGTGCGAGGCGGGCGGCTTGGCCAACGCGATGGTGCTGGAGGGGCTGTAGAGCGGACAGGCCTGCCCTTCGTGACCGGTTTTCTCAGTCAGCGGCCGCGGAAATGGTGGCGCTTGCGCCAGGCGATGGCCGCTCCGGCCAGGGCCGGGAGGGCGATGCAGGCCATGGCGATCAGGAAGGCGGGCGACGTCGGCGCCGAGGCGCGGGCGCCGGCCACGACGTACGCGGCCGTGTTCGGGATCGAGCCGAGTCCCGTGGCGAGGAGGAAGGGAAGCCAGCCCATGCGGGAGACGGACGCGCAGTAGTTCGCGCCCCAGAACGGCACTCCGGGGAACAGCCGCAGAGCCATCATCGAGCGGAACCCGTGGCGGCTGAGCTGGCCGTCGGCCACCTTCAGCCAGCGCCCGCGCAGCAGTGGCCGCAGCGCGTCCTGCCCGAGCATCCGGCCGAGCCCGAAGGCGACCCCGGCACCGAGCACCGTGCCGGCGAGCGCGGCCCCGATTCCCAGCTCCGAGCCGAAGAGAGCGCCCGCCGCGAGGTTGAGGAGCGGCCGCGGCACGAACGCGACCGTGCACAGCCCGTACGCCACCGCGAACACCACGGCCGCGGCGGCACCGTTCAGCGCCGGTGGCCAGCCGTCGGCCAGCAGCTTCTGCGGCTGGAAGAGCAGCACGGTCGCGGCGGCGGCCACGAGCAGCGTCACGAGCAGGGACAGCCGGGACCACGGCGAGAGCACGACTCTCGTGCAGCGCGCGGCAAGACCCGTCGGCGCGGTGGCGAACTCAGCTGTGGCGAACTCTGTGGAGACGGCCGGGGGAGTGGCCGTTGCGGTGCCCCCAGAGCGGGTGGTGGCATCGGGCATCCGGTGACACTAACCGACAAATATGTGTGATCGCCGTATGGTTCGTCTCATGGGCGTCACAGGCTCACGAACACCGGGTGGCCGTCAAGAGGGACCGCGCCGTCGTCCGGAGGCATCGCGCGAGCGCCCGGCGACAGCGCGCGACTCTCCGGCAGTGCCGCCCAGTGCCCTCGCGGACACCCTGCTGGAGCGGCTCACCACCACCTACGCCGCCGCGGCCGATCCGGCACGCGCCGTGACCCTGCGCGCTTACATGAAGGACGTCGCGCCCTTCCTGGGCCTGACCACGCCCGAGCGCCGTGTCCTGTCCCGGACCGTCCTCGACGGCACGGCACGCCCCGACCAGGCGGACTGCACCGCGGTCGCGCTGCGCTGCTGGCGGCTGCCCGAGCGCGAGTACCACTACTTCGCCGTCGACTACCTGCGCCGCCATGTGAAGCGCTGCTCCTCCGATTTCCTGCCGGTCGCCCGGCACCTCGTCAGCACCGTCCCATGGTGGGACACCGTCGACCTGCTCGCCTGCCACGTGGTGGGAGGCCTCGTCGCCGCCGACCCCACGCTCAGGACGGACATGGACGCGTGGATCGAGGACGACGATCTGTGGGTCGCCCGCACCGCGCTCCTCCACCAGCTGCGCTACAAGGACGCGACCGACACGGAGCGGCTCTTCGCGTACTGCCTGCGCCAGTCCGGGCACACCGACTTCTTCGTCCGCAAGGCGATCGGCTGGTGCCTGCGCGAGTACGCCAAGACGGACCCGCGGGCCGTGCGCGAGTTCGTGGCCCGGGAGCGGCTCTCGCCGCTGTCGGTGCGTGAGGCCCTCAAGAACATCGGCTCCTGACGCACCAGGGGAAACACCCGGCTCCCGGCCGCCGAAAACCATTCGACGTGGGCCGATGTGTCCGCAATGATCGCCTCATGCCCCGGCACGCCTTCCTCCTCGCAGCATCCGCGGTCGCGGATGCCCCGAAGGCTGCCGTCCTGATCACCGTGGCCGCCGTCGACGGCGCCCGAAGCTGACCCTCTCCGGATCGTCCGGCGGACCCCGCAGGGGGAGGGTCGGCAAGTTCCTCGGGGTCCCCGTCCCGCATCGCCGGGAGCATCACCCAGTACCGGAAGGCTTCGAGGTACCGCCATGTCCAAAACGGCTTACGTCCGCACGAAACCGCATCTGAACATCGGCACGATGGGCCATGTCGACCACGGCAAGACCACCCTGACCGCCGCCATCACCAAGGTCCTCGCCGAGCGCGGCGCCGGCGGCACGACCCAGTACGTCGCGTTCGACCGCATCGACCGGGCGCCGGAGGAGGCGGCGCGCGGCATCACCATCAACATCGCGCACGTCGAGTACGAGACAGACACCCGGCACTACGCGCACGTCGACATGCCGGGCCACGCCGACTACGTCAAGAACATGGTCACCGGGGCCGCGCAGCTCGACGGGGCGATCCTCGTCGTCTCCGCGCTCGACGGGATCATGCCGCAGACAGCCGAGCACGTGCTGCTCGCCCGGCAGGTGGGTGTCGACCACATCGTGGTGGCTCTCAACAAGGCCGACGCGGGTGACGAGGAGCTCACCGACCTCGTCGAGCTGGAGGTCCGCGAACTGCTCTCCGCACACGGCTACGGCGGTGACTCCGTACCGGTCGTACGGGTCTCCGGGCTCAAGGCCCTTGAAGGGGACCCTCGTTGGACCGGGGCGATCGACGCGCTGCTCGACGCCGTGGACACGTACGTCCCGATGCCCGAGCGCTATCTCGACGCGCCGTTCCTGCTGCCCGTCGAGAACGTGCTCACCATCACAGGCCGCGGCACCGTCGTCACCGGCGCGGTCGAGCGCGGCACGATCAAGGTCGGAGACCGGGTCGAAGTGCTCGGCGCCGGTGTCGACACGGTGGTCACCGGCCTGGAGACCTTCGGAAAGCCCATGGCGGAGGCGCAGGCGGGGGACAACGTGGCGCTGCTGCTGCGCGGTGTCGCACGTGACACGGTGCGCCGCGGCCATGTCGTCGCGGCGCCCGGCAGCGTCGTACCCAGTCGCCGCTTCTCGGCCCGGGTGTACGTCCTGTCGGCGCGCGAGGGCGGCCGTACGACGCCGGTGTCCACCGGGTACCGGCCGCAGTTCTACATCCGCACCGCGGACGTGGTCGGCGACGTCGACCTGGGCGAGCGGGCGGTCGCGCGGCCCGGCGACACCGTCACCATGACGGTGGAGCTGGGGCGTGACGTCCCGCTCGAGTCGGGCCTCGGCTTCGCGATCCGCGAGGGCGGCCGCACGGTCGGCGCGGGCACGGTGACCTCGGTCGACTGAGCGACATCGACCGGGGGCCCGCCTCTCGTCCGGTACAGGGGTCCGGTACGGGAGGCGGGCAACCCGCCCACGCCCGCCTCCCGGCCGGGGCGATGATGGCGGGCATGACCACGCCGCGCAGAAGAGCCGAAATGTTCATCGCCGCCGAGCAGGACCGTCGCTTCAGTACCTCGGCCGTCGTGGACGAGCGCACCATGCTCGTCGACATGCTCGGCGCCCAGCGCGCGACGCTGGAACTGAAGTGCTCAGGTCTGGAAGCGGAGTTGGAGTTGGCCCGGCGGTCCGTGGAACCCTCCACGCTCTCGCTGCTCGGACTGGTGCGGCACCTCGCCGATGTGGAGCGCCGCTGGTTCCGGCAGGTCATGGCCGGGCAGGACGCGCCCGCGCGCTTCTCCTCGCCGGTGCGCCCGGACGGTGACTTCGACGGTGCGGAGGCCGATCGCGCGGTCGTCGCCGAGGCCTGGGAGGCCTGGCGTGCGGAGGTGGCCTTCTCCGAAGCCCTCGTCGCCGACGCACCCGATCTCGAAGTCGTGGGAGAGGACTCCTGGCGCGGGCCGGTGTCGTTGCGCTGGGTCCTCATTCACATGATCGAGGAATACGCCCGGCACAACGGGCACGCCGATCTCCTCCGCGAGCGCATCGACGGAGCGACAGGCCTGTGAGGCGGGCCGGTCCGCCACGTGCCCTGTCACCGGGGCGGTGACAGGACGGGACCTGCCCTGCCGGCCCGGCCGGAACGGCACAATGGAACCGTGGACGAGCCGATACCCGTGACGCGGGTCGTGGATCACGGGACCGCCAAGCTGATGCCGGACGTCGACCGGAAGCGGGCCTGGCTGCTGACGGTCGACGGGGCGCCGCAGTCGTACGTCGATCTGGACGCGCCGACGCACCTGGAGTTCGAGTACGCGCGGAGGCTGGGACACGTCCTGGACACCCTCACGGAGCCGGGGCGCCCGCTGGACGTGCTGCACCTCGGCGGCGGCGCGCTCACCCTGCCCCGGTATCTCGCCGCCACTCGGCCGGGATCCCGTCAGGACGTCATAGAGGCCGACCGGGGGCTGCTGGCCCTCGTGGCCGAGCATGTGCCCGTTCCCGACGACGCGGGGATCACGCTGCACGGCGCCGATGCCCGGGCCTGGCTCGAAACCGCCGCCTCCGACTCCGTCGACGTCCTGATCGCCGATGTCTTCGGCGGCTCACGCGTCCCGGCACACCTGACGTCGGTGGCGTACGCCCGCGAGGCCGAACGGGTCCTGCGCGGCGACGGCGTCTACCTGGCGAACCTCGCCGACGCCGCGCCCTTCGCCTTCCTGCGCTCCCAACTCGCCACGTTCTCCACGGTGTTCGAGGAGCTCGCGCTGATCGCCGAGCCGGGCATCCTGCGCGGCCGCCGCTTCGGCAACGCGATCCTCGTCGCCTCCCACCACGCCGTCGACACGGGCACCCTCGCCCGCCGCACCGCCTCCGACGCGTTCCCGGCCCGGGTCGAGCACGGCGCGGCGCTGCGCGCCTTCCTGGGAGACGCCGAGCCCGTACGGGACGAGAACGCAGTCCCGTCGCCGGAGCCTCCGGACGGCGCGTTCAGTATCGGCTGACCCATCGTTCAGGAACGGCCGACCCGCTCCTCCGATCCCACCGGCTCATTCTTCGTCGGCACCGCTTGCACCACTTCCTTCGTACGGCGCGTCAGATTCCGCACGTCGGGCACGCACAGCACGGCCGCCGTCACCACGACGACCAGCGCGGCGCACCCCCACAGGGACTCCGTACGTCCGAAGGCCTCCTCCGCCGGGCCCGCGAGAGCCGTGGCGAGCGGCACCATCGAGACGGAGCCGAACCAGTCGTAGGCCGAGACACGGGAGAGCTTGTCCTCGGGGATCTCCTGATGCAGCGCGGTCATCCAGGAAACCCCGAAGACCTCCAGGGCCACGCCGCTCAGGAACATCACCACGCACAGGCCGGCCACCGACAGCGGTATCGCGAGTCCGGCCGACGGTGCGGCCAGGGGGAAGACGCAGAGGGTGCCCGCGAGCAGCAGCCGGCGTGGCTTCCACCGCATCATCAGCAGGGCGCCGCCGACGTTGCCGGCGCCGAACATGCCCAGGGCCAGCCCCCATGGACCGGCCCCGCCGAGGCTGTCCCGGGCGACCAGCGGACCGTACACCGCCTCTGCGGTGGCGACGACGGCCACCACTACGGAGAACTGCGCGACGATGGACCACAGCCAGGGGCGGCCGATCACCTCTCGCCAGCCGTCCCGGAGATCGGCGAGCAGGCCGCCGCCCGGCGCGCGCGGCGGCATGTGGCTCACGTCGAGGAAGACCCGCAGCGCCCCCGCGACCGCGAACGCCACCGCGTCCACGGCGAGTACCCAGCCCGGACCGATCGCGGCGACCATCGCCCCGCCGAGCGCCGCCCCGCCGAGGCCGGCCCCCTGCGTCGCCAGCCGGAACAACGCGAAGGCACGGCCGACCTGTTCGCCGCTGACGGAGGACATCAGCATGCCCTCGGCAGCGGGGTTGAAGAACGCCTGCCCGGTGCCGCCGAGCGCGGTCAGGAGCATCATCTGCCAGAGCCGGGGCTCACCCGCGATCACGAGGACCGCGAAGGCCGCCTGCGAGAGGCAGTTGAGGGCGTTGGCGGTGACCATCACGCGGTGCCTCGGCAGCCGGTCTGCGACCGCGCCGCCGATCAGCAGGAACAGCACCAGCGGGAGCGTACGGGCCGCGGCGACCAGGCCCACGTCACCGCCGTCGCCGCCCGCGTCGAGCACGGCGAACGCCGCCGCGATCAGTGCGCCGTGGCTGCCCAGGTTCGTCACGACCGCGGCGGCGGTCAGCAGCGTGTAGTTCCGGCCCGCCCAGTCAGGGCGGCGCGGAAGTCTCGGCACGGCGGAGGGACTGGTCACCGGGGAACTATCGTCGTCGCCGACCCGGGTCACCAGTCCCCTTTGCGCCGTAGCGAGGGGCGGTCGCGGCTTGTTCCCGGAGGCTAGGAATCCGTGGGAGCGCTGTCGGTGAGGCGTACCGTGGCCAGGATCTTCTGGATGGTCGCCTCCGGAATCTCCTCGTCGACGCCCTTGGCGCCGAACAGGTTCCAGGTCACGAAATCGCCCGCACCGTTCTTGAACGCGAAGGTGATGGCCTTGCCCTCACTGTCGCACTTGCCGTTCTGCGGCGTGTTCTCGGACCACGAGGTGGCGACGCTGCCCTTCAGGCCTGAAGCCGTGGTGTACGCCTTCGGCTTGGAGAACTTGACGCTCTTCTTGTCCGGCTGGGTGTAGCCGCCGAAGATCCACCACGGCACCCGGGTCTCGGCCGCCTCAGTCGTGTTCTTGGCGCCGTTCTCGCCACGCGTTCCCGCGGTCACCAGGGCGGTGTCCTCGTCGCGGCCGTCCTTGTCGTCGTCGTCCGTGCACCACTTGGACTTGAGATAGGCGGGAGCCGTCACGGTGGTCCGGTCCGTCTTGCCCTTCTCTTCCCATTCGAAGCCGACGCTGGTGTCAGCGGTGTCGAGTTCCCACTCGGCGGGAACGTCGAACTTGGTGCCGAACCGCGGGTTGACCACGACCTTCCAGCCGGGAACGGTCGGCTTCTCGCTGCTGCTGCCGCGCGGGTTGTCCTCGTCGCCGGACGCGGACGCGCTCGGCTTCTTGGACGCGGGGGCCGTGGCGGCCGGGCCCTTCTTGTCGGGGTCCTTGGCCGTGTCGTCCTTGTCGCCGCCCAGGACCAGGAACCCGGTGACACCGGCCGCGACGACGACGGCCGAGGCAGCGACGATCGCGACGATCTTCGTCCTCTTGTTGTCACCGCCACCCTGCGGCGCCTGCGGGGCGCCCAGCGGGTCCGCAGGCGTAGCCCAGCCCTGCTGACCGGGCTGCTGCGCATAGGGGTTCGGCTGCTGAAATCCGGGCTGCTGATACGGATTCGGCTGTTGGTACCCCGGCTGCTGATACGGATTCTGATTCGGGTCCTGCGGGTTCTGCTCGCCCCCGGGCGGCTGCTGTCCTGGCCACATGGGCGCCAACCCTAGCGGCGTAGGGACACGGTTTTGTCACTGCCCCTTGCCGGTGACGTACCGGATCAGGACCCCGACGGGCCCTCATACAGGCGCACGGTGCTGAGGATTTTCCGCACCGTGGCGTCCGGTACCTCGTCGGACACGCCCTTGACGCCCTGGAACGCCCACGAGACGAACCTTCCTTCGGCGTTCTTGAAGCCGAACACCGTCGCCTTCCCGTCGCTGTCGCACTTACCCGATTTCTTCACACCGGTGGACCACGCGGTGCCCAGACTGCCCGTGATGCCGGACTTCGTCGTGTACGACTCCACCGCGCCGGAGTCGATGTTCGCCTTCTCCGGTTGTGTGTAGGCCCCGTAGACCCAGGACTTGGAGTCGGCGCGTGCGACTTCCTCGGTGCTCTTGGCGCCCTTGTTGCCCCGGGTGCCCGCGCCCGCCAGCGGCGTGTAGTCCACGCTGCCGTCCTTGTCCTCGTCCGTCCCGCACCACTTCGACTTGAGGTACGCCGGAGCGGCCATGGCGGCCAGGGGCTTGTCCTCCGGATCGTCGTCCTCGGAGACGTACGAGACCCAGTCGGGCGACTCGAGTGCCCAGTCCGTCGGCACGTCGAAGGCGATGCCGACCTTGGGGTTCACCACGGTCTTCCAGCCCGCGACGGTCGGCTGCTCCCCGTCGGAGTCGCGCGGGTTCCCCGAACCGGTCGGCTGCGCCCTGGACTTGGTGGGCTTCGGAACGGCCTGGTCGTCCTTGTCGCCGCCGAGCAGCACGAATCCGGTCACACCCGATGCGACCACGACGACGGCCGCCGCGACGATCGCGATGAGCTTCGTGCGCCCGCCGCCCGGCGGCGGCACGGACGCGCCCGCCGGGACCGTGGGAGCGTTCCAGTGGCCGTCGGCCTGCGGGCCCTGCTGGAACTGGCCCTGCTGGTAAGGATTTTGCTGGTGCGGGCCCTGCTGATACGGATTCGGCTGCTGGTATCCGGGCTGCTGATACGGGTTGGGCTGCTGAGCGCCCCCGGCGTTCGGCTGCTGCTGCGGATTCTGTGCGCCCCCTGGCGGCTGTTCTCCTGGCCACATGCGCGGCAACGATACTGCGATCACCTCGTCGGCTCTGGTCAGGAGTGGCTACTCGTGGGTAACATTCCGGTCATGAGCGCAGACCAGATGTCGATCGGCGAGATGCTCGCCGCCACGGTGCCGATGGTCCGGACCCTGAAACTCGAATACCTCGAGACCACGCCGGAGAAAGCCGTCCTCGCCCTGCCGGACCAGAGCGAGTACCACAACCACGTCGGCGGGCCGCACGCCGGAGCGATGTTCACGCTGGGCGAGTCGGCGAGCGGGGCGATCGTCCTCGCCGCGTTCGGGGACCAGCTCGCGCGCGCCGTACCGCTTCCCGTCACCGCCGAGATCGCGTTCAAGAAGATCGCCAGGGGGCCCGTCACGGCCACCGCGACGCTCGGCCGCCCCATCGCCGACGTCGTCGCCGAACTCGACGAGGGCAAGCGCCCCGAGTTTCCCGTGACCGTCGCCATCCAGCGGGAGGACGGCGCCGTGACCGGCGAGATGACGGTCACCTGGACCCTGCGCCCGAACGGCTGAGCCGGGCAGTCGGCCCTGCTTGCCGACTGCCGGCGGGCTCGTTGACGCGGAGTGGCCGATGGCGCCTCTTGATCAGGGCCGGTTGAGCCCGGATGATGGGGCATCGCGGCTCCGAGAGCCTCGGGGGGAGGGGCTGGTGATGGTGATCATGCTGTTCGTCGGGGCGGCTCTGTTCGGGGTCCTTGCCTGGGCCACGGGCGTGTTGGTGCGACGTGAGCGCCGACGACTCGGAACGAGTGCCGAAGCTCATCGCATCGAATCGGCCGCCACCCGGGGCATCCGCGACGCGAGACGCCGCGCCCGGGCCCTGCATCACACGGGCGGCTCTGGAGGAATCAGCCGCATGGACGTGCGCGACTAGAAGACCGGGTTCCGGCGACAGCAGTCGGCTCCGCACTCGCCGACCACGAGGGTGAGGCACGCGCGGAACGGCTTTCCGGTACTGTCGATGGCTTCCGTAGCGGCCGGAACCGTTCGCTCGCCAAGGTCGCTACAGTCACCGGACTGCCCCCTTGCCGGGTCCGGCCTGGAGGGCATCTCCGCGGTGTAAGAAAGCGGCCGCCGCGGCGCCGGCGCCCCGGGTCCTCTCCGGGGCGCCGCGCGAGACTCGCCGGTGGCGGGTTTCCTTCGTTTCCTGTGGGAGTTCGGCCGGTCTTTTGTTCACTTCATTGACACGAGTCACCGCCGGATCTAGTTTTCCGCTGCGTACCCGTGACACCTGACGGCACATCAATTCGCTTGGCGCAACGACACGTTCAAGGGTCGAACGCCAACTTGCCGGTGACACGTGTACATGCGCTCCCCAACGACGTGCCCGCGCACCCAAGGAGTGACGGCTCATGCCCGACACCGTGTCCCGGCGATCGGCCCCGCGTCTGCCAAGAGGTTCAGGCGTGATGCGCCGCCTCGCCGTTGTGCTGACCGCACTGGCCGCCACCCTCCTCGCTGCCGCGCCCACATCCACCGCGGCGTCCCCTGCCTCGGCCGCTCAGGACCCGCCCCTCGTCCGGACCGAGCAGGGCTGGGTCCGCGGTGAGACCACCGCCGAAGGGCGGCAGTTCCTGGGCATCCCCTATGCCCAACCGCCCGTCGGCGACCTCCGCTGGCGCGCCCCACGGCCCGTCGAGAAGTGGCACGGCGTGCGCGCCGCGCGGGACTTCGGCAACCGCTGTGTCCAGACGAAGAGTTGGGACCCGGGCTACGAAGAGCCCAGCCACACCGAGGACTGCCTCGACCTCAATGTGTACGTCCCCGAAGGCGCCGGACGGCGTCCGGTCATGGTCTGGCTGCATGGTGGCGGGCTGACCGCGGGCGCGGGCGAGGACATCGTGCCCGACACCTTCGCGCGGCAGACCGGCACGGTCGTGGTGACCGTCAACTACCGCCTCGGCGCGATGGGTTTCCTCGCCGCGGCCGGGCTCGACCGCGAGGCGCGCGACGGTGTGTCGGGCAACTTCGGAATGCTCGACCAGCGGGCGGCCCTGCGCTGGGTGCGTGCCAACGTCGGCCGCTTCGGCGGCGATCCGGGCCGCGTCACCATCGCGGGCGAGTCCGCGGGCGGCCGTTCGGTCTGCACCCAGATGGCTTCGCCGATGTCACAGGGCCTGTACCGCGCGGGGATCGTCCAAAGCGGAGCGTATGAGGACTGCGCGGCCCGCACGCACAAGGAGGCGGTGACTCAGGGCGCGGCCTTCATGGAGAAGCTGGGGTGCACGAGCGTCGCCTGTCTGCGCGGCAAGTCCGCCAAGGAAGTCCTCGCCGCCCAGGCCGGCTTCCCCTGGGAACCCGTGGTCGGCGGCGACTTCCTGCCCGTGCAGCCCTTCGAGGCGTACGCGAACGGTGCGGCCGCCCGTGTCCCCGTACTCGACGGAGCCAATCAGGACGAGGGGCGGATGTTCGCCTTCGCCCAGTTCGACGCGAACGGGAAGCCGCTCACGGCCGAGCGGTATCCCGATGTGGTGCGATCCGCATTCGGCGCGGAGCGGGCCGACCGGGTACTCCAGCGGTACCCGCTGTCGGACTACGCGTCGCCGACCCTCGCGTACGCCACCGCCTTCGGGGACCAACTGATGGCCTGCCCGGCGCTCCGGCTCGACGACGTGCTCGAGGACCGCGGCCCGGTCTACGCGTACGAGTTCGCCGACCGCACGTCGCCGCCCTTCGCCTCGTTGCGGAACCTCGGCACGGACTTCGACTTCGGAGCGACCCATGTGAACGAGGTGCAGTACCTCTTCAAGCACTTCGGTCTGGAGTCCCCGCTGAACGCCGAGCAGCGGGTGCTCTCGCGGCAGATGATCCAGTACTGGGGGTCGTTCATCCGGGACGGTGTGCCGCGCGCCGACGGGCAGCCGGCGATGCCGGACGGGCAGGAGAAGGTGCTCTCCCTGCGCACCCCCTCACAGGGCGGGAACAGCCAGAGCGCGACCGTCAGCCGTGAGCACCAGTGCGACCTCTGGGACGCTCCCTCGACCCGGTGAACGGGGGGCCGATCCTGCGGAGGACGACTGTTCACTGTGAGCACCAGTGCAACCTTTGGGACTGCGCTGCCGTCCCAGTGAACAGGTAGTCTGCCCCGGCGTGCGTTCTTCGGAGAGCGTGCGCCGGGAACGCGGGTTCGTCGGATGGGGAGGAAACGGCGTTGCACGTCCAGGAATGGCTCGAGACCGTGCCTGCGGTCAGCATCTACGCGCTGGTGGGCGTGGTCATCGGTCTGGAGAGCCTGGGCATCCCGCTGCCCGGCGAGATCATCCTGGTCTCCTCTGCACTGCTCGCCTCCCAGCACGGCGAGATCGACCCCTTCATCCTCGGCGCGTGCGCCAGCGCGGGCGCGATCATCGGGGACTCCATCGGCTACGCCATCGGCCGCAAGGGCGGACGTCCGCTGCTGGCCTGGCTCGGCGGCAAGTTCCCCAAGCACTTCAGCGAGGGCCATGTCGCCACCGCGGAACGGTCCTTCGAGAAGTGGGGCATGTGGGCCGTGTTCTTCGGCCGCTTCGTCGCCCTGCTGCGGATCTTCGCGGGCCCGCTCGCCGGTGTCCTGCGCATGCCGTACTGGAAGTTCCTGATCGCCAACGTCTTCGGCGGGATCCTCTGGGCGGGCGGCACCACGGCCGTCATCTACTACGTCGGCGTCGTCGCCGAGTCCTGGCTCAAGCGCTTCTCCTGGCTCGGCCTGGTGGCGGCCGTGCTCATCGGGCTGGTCTCCATGCTGGTCCTCAAGCGCAAGGCCAAGAAGGCGACCGCCCAGACCACGACGGCCGAGACGGCGACGGAGAAGGCGGCGACCGGGGCCGAGCCGGAGACCGTCCCGGCCGCCGACTGAGTCACCGCTCCTCGTGGGCGGCCTGGTGCGCCCTGGCCATTTCCACGTACAGCGTGCCGTTCAGCGAGATGCCCTCGCGCTCCTCGGCGGTCAGCTCCCGCTTCACCTTGGCGGGTACGCCCGCGACGAGCGAGCCCGGGGGCACGCGCATGCCCTGCGGCACCAGCGCCTGCGCGGCGACCAGCGAACCGGCGCCGATCACTGCCCCGTTGAGCACCGTGGCACCCATTCCGATCAGGCAGTCGTCCTCGACCGTGGCGCCGTGCACGACGGCGTTGTGGCCGATCGAGACGCGCTCGCCGATGGTGATCGGGAAGCCCGGGTCGACATGGAGTGAGCAATTGTCCTGGACATTGCTGTCGGCGCCTATGACGATCGGTCCGCAGTCGGCCCGCAGCACCGCGCCGTACCAGACGCTCGCGCCCGCGTGCAGCGTCACCTCGCCGAGCACCACGGACGTCGGGGCGGTGAACGCCTCCTGATCCACCTTCGGATCCTTGCCGCCCACGCCCGCGATCAGCGCCTTGTGCGTCATCGCCTACTCCTTGTCTCGTCGGTACCGGCACCGTAAGCCATCCGGGCAAGGCCCGGGTGGGGCGAAGATCACAGCCGTACGACCTCATGGGCACACCTCACGCTGAGTACGGTGAGCGGGTGCCCAAGCGCAAGAACACGTTCTCATCATGGCGGCGCCGGCTGTCCCAGCGCGTCGTGCACGCGGGCTGGGCCTGGGCGCAACGGATGGGCGCCGTGACCGCCGACGATCCCGGGCGGCTGCGCTTCGGCGCGATAGGAACAGGTACCAGGCTCGCCTTCCCGCAGGGCACGGTCTTCGGTGAGCCGTGGATCCACCTCGGCTCGCACTGCATCATCGCCGAACAGGTCACCCTGACCGCCGGGTTGATGCCCGACCTCGACCTCGGCCCGGACCCCATCCTGCGCATCGGCGACGGTGTCGTGCTGGGCCGCGGCAGCCACGTCATCGCCGACACGACAGTCACGATCGGCAGCGACTGCTACTTCGGTCCGTATGCGTACGTGACGTCCACGAACCACTCGTACGACGATCCCCACGAGCCGATCGGCAAGCAGTGGCCGCGGATGGAGGCGGTGGAGATCGGCTCGGGCTGCTGGATCGGGACGGGCGCGGTGATCCTGCCGGGGGCGCGGATCGGGCGGAACGTCGTGGTGGCGGCCGGTGCGGTGGTCCGCGGTGTGGTGTCGGACCACGCGGTGGTGGCCGGAGCCCCGGCCCGCGTCGTGCGGCGCTGGTCGCCCGACGACGGCTGGCAGCCGCCGCTGCGTACACCGGCACCGGTGCCGATCCCCGACGGAGTCACCCCGGAGCAGTTGCTGGCGCTGGGCGAGCTCGACGCCGAGGGCGCCGCCCGTCTTGCCGCACTGGGGACGGAGCGTGCCCCCGAGGACGTACGCGCCGAGTCCTGACGCGGCGCCCGAGTCTCACTCGGAGCCGGTGTCTCAGCCCGTGGCGAGCAGCACCGTGCCGACGAGGGCCAGACCCGCACCCGCCGCCTGGAGCCCCCGCAGCCGCTCGCTGAGGAAGCCGCGCGCCGCCAGCGCCGTGACCACCGGGTAGAGGGAGGCGAGTACGGCGGCCACCGTGACCGGGCCGTTCTGGGCGGCCAGCGCGTAGGTGCCGTTGGCCGCGACATCGGCGAGGCCGACGAAGGCGAGGGCCGGGAGCGAGCCCCAGGCGATCTTCGGCGGAGCCTCGGTGCCGCGCCGCACGGCGACATGCAGGGCCGCGCCGCCCGCCGCCACATTCGTGACGCGCTGTACGAACAGGGCGAGGAAGAGACCGGTGAGGGTGGTCGACGCCTCGGCGATCAGGGCCATCACCGCGCCGAAGCCGAACGCCGCGAGCAGCGTGAGCAGGACGGCCTGCCGCTGCACGGGGGCGCCCTTGAACTGCGGGCCGCCCGCGAGCACGACTCCCACGACGGCGACCGCGATCCCCGCGAACTGCAGCAGCCCCGGGCGCTCGCCGAGGACGAGGCCCACCGCCACCGGGACGGCGACGCCGAGGGAGCCCAGCGGCGAGACGACGCCCATCGGGCCGAGGGCGAGTGCCTTGTAGAAGGCGAGCATCGCGACGGGTCCGACGAGCCCCGCCGCCACCGCGAACCACAGCTGTGGGCCCGTCTCGCTCCAGGCCCCCGTCGCCACGACGATCGCACCGAGCACGACAGTGGCGATCGACTGCGAGACGACCACCACCGTCAGCGCCGGCGTACGTCGTGTCAGCAGCCCGCCGCCGAAGTCGGCCAGCCCCCACAGGAGGCTCGTGGCCAGGGCGAAGAGTGCTGTCATGGAGGCCTCGCAGTACAGTGCGGTGAACGATCAGGTGCACCACACCGTAGTGCAATGCAATGAACTCTGTCATTCAGAATATTGGACGGAATGTGTCGGACCTCGACCTGCTGACCCAGTCCCTGGCGCGCAACGTCAAGCGCTGGCGCACCGAGCGCGGCTTCACCCTGGAGGCGCTGGCCGCCCGCGCGGGGGTCAGCCGCGGCATGCTCATCCAGATCGAGCAGGCCCGGACCAACCCCAGCCTGGGCACCGTCGTCAAGATCGGCGACGCACTCGGCGTCAGCATCACCACGCTGCTGGACTACGAGCAGGGCCCGAAGGTGCGGATCATCCCGGCCGGGCAGGCCGTCCGGCTCTGGCACACCGACGCCGGCAGCTACAACCGGCTCCTCGCGGGGACCGAGGCCCCCGGACCGCTGGAGATGTGGGACTGGCTGCTCATGCCGGGCGAGGGCAGCTCCTCGGACCCGCACCCGGCCGGCACGGTCGAACTCCTCCACGTCACGGCGGGTGAGCTGACGCTCACCGTCGACGGCACGGAGCACCGGGTCCCGGCGGGAGCGAGTGCCTCCTTCGAGGCCAACGTCCCCCATACGTACGCCAATTCGGGCGACGTACGGCTGGAGATGGTCATGACGGTGTCGGTCCCGGCCGTGCACTGAGACGCACGTCGAGGCGCGCTCGCAGGGCTGTTAGCGTGCGGTCATGCGCGCTCCCATCGGACACTTCGACAACGCCACGCCGGCTCCCGACTGCCTGGACGCACTGACCCGCCCCGTCGCCGACGCGGTACGCCAGTGGCGCGGCAGCGTCCCCGCAGAGCAGATCGTGTACGTCGACACCGAGCCGCAATGGGCCGACACCGCCACGTTCGTCCAGCACTACGGCGAGGAACTCCTCGAACAGTCCGCCAACTGTGTCGTCGTCGCGGGCAAGCGCGGCGGGGAGACCACTCTGGTCGCGTGCGTCGTACTCTCCGGCACCCGAGTCGATGTGAACGGCGTGGTCCGGCGCCAACTCGGCGCCCGCAAGGCGTCGTTCGCGGCGATGGACACGGCAACCGGCGAGACCGGCATGGAGTACGGCGGGATCACGCCGATCGGGCTGCCCGCCACGTGGCCGGTGCTGGTGGACTCGGCGGTGGTCGATCTGCCGTACGTCCTGGTCGGCAGCGGCCGTCGGCGCGGGAAGCTGCTGGTCCCGGGGAAGGCGTTCGCGGAGTTGCCGAACGCCGTGGTGCTGGAGGGGCTCGGCGTCGCCTGACCTCGTAGGGCCGGGTCAGGCCGCCGCGTGATGGGCCAGGGCGAGGTGGGGGTCCGTTTCCCCGGGGGCGGGTGACGGGTCGGCGTGGACCAGGGCCGCGGTGAGCCCGGGAACGGCGTGCAGCAGGGCGTGTTCGGCCTCGACCGCGATGCGATGGGCATGCCGCACGCTCGATTCGCCGTCGACGACCAGCGCGACCTCGGCACGCAGCCGGTGGCCGATCCAGCGCAGCCGCAGCTCGCCGACACCCTGCACGCCCGGCACCTCGCGCAGCGCACGCTCGGCCGTGTCCACCAGCGCCGGGTCGATCGCGTCCATCACCCGGCGGAAGACCTCGCGCGCGGCGTCACGGAGCACCAGCAGCAGAGCCGCCGTGATCGCCAGCCCCACGATCGGGTCGGCGAGTTGCCAGCCGAGTGCCGCCCCGCCCGCGCCCAGCAGGACGGCGAGCGAGGTGAACCCGTCCGTGCGCGCGTGCAGACCGTCCGCGACGAGGGCGGCCGAGCCGATCTCGCGGCCGACGCGGATGCGATAGCGGGCCACCGACTCGTTGCCCGCGAATCCGATGACGGCCGCCGCCGCGACGACCGGAATGTGGGCCACCGGGCGCGGATCGAGCAGGCGGTCGATCGCCGTCCAGCCCGCGAACACGGCGGACGCGGCGATCGTCAGCACGATCACGAGGCCCGCCAGATCCTCGGCCCGCCCGTAGCCGTACGTGAACCGCCGCGTCGCCGCGCGCCGACCCAGGACGAAGGCGATGCCGAGAGGTACGGCGGTGAGCGCGTCCGCGGCGTTGTGCACGGTGTCGCCCAGCAGTGCGACCGAACCGGAGATCACGACCACCCCTGCCTGCGCCGCGGCGGTCACGCCGAGCACGGCCAGCGAGATCCACAGGGCCCGGATGCCGCGGGCGGAGGACTCCAGGGCGGCGTCGACCTTGTCGGCGGCTTCGTGGGAGTGGGGCGTGAGGAGGTGGCGCAGCCGGTGGCGCAGACGCGAGGGGCGCGCGCGGTGCGCGCGGTGTGCGCGCTGGTCGTGACTGTGGCTGTGGTTGTGGCTGTGCTCGCGTCTGTCGTGGCTGTGGCTGTGGCTGTGGCTGTGGCCGGGCTGGTGCTGGTGGTGGGCGTGCCCATGGTGCTCGGTGCTCACAAGCGTCACCTTTCCGTGCGCGGCAGTGGACTCGGTAGGTCCATAGGGCCATTATGTGCGTATGAGCGCACGCATGCACCTGTCACCTGCGCACGATGCGCATCCGCGTACCCCGGGCGAGGAGCAGTTCGCTCTCGCCGCCGAGCTCCTCGCCCTCCTCGGCGACCGCACCCGCCTCGTCCTGCTGCACGCCCTGGCCGACGACGAGGCCGACGTCACGACCCTCACGGAGCGGTGCGGCGCGGCCCGCCCGGCCGTCAGCCAGCACCTGGCGCGGCTGCGTCTCGCGGGGCTCGTGAACACCCGCAAGGAGGGCCGCCGGGTGATCTACTCCCTGCGGGACGGTCATCTGCGCCGGGTCGTGGACGAGGCGCTCAACCTCGCCGACCACCGGCTGAGCGACCGGCCGCCACACGACTGAGCGGTCCATACGCCCTCGTTCCCAGCCGCCCACGCTGCGGTCCGCCCGCGCTCCGGTCAGTCCTCCAGCGGCTCGCCCTCACGCAGCTCGCGCCGCTCCAGCGGCCGTGTCGCCGGGCCCTGCAGCACCTCACCGTCGGTTCCGAAACGGGAGCCGTGGCACGGGCACTCCCAGGCGTGTTCCGCCGAGTTGAAGGCGACCAGACATCCCATGTGCGTACACCGCGCGGACACGGCATGCGCCTGACCGTCCTCGTCGCGGTAGACGGCGCAGCGCTGTCCGGCGTGGCGGACGACGGAGCCGGTGCCGGGCGCGATGTCGGCCAACGAGTCGGCGTACGGCGACGGCAGCCGGTCGCCCACGAAGTGCCGGGCCACCTTCGCCTGGTGCTTGAGGAAGGCCGGAGCCTCCCGGAGCACGGAACGCAGGCGCCGTGGATCGTACAGTTCGGCCCACGGCGGGCGGTCGCCCGTGATGAGCCCGGACAGCAGTCGGCCGGCCATGATGCCGCCGCTCATTCCCCATCCGCCGAACCCCGTCGCCACGTACGCGTGGCGCGAGGCCGGAGGGAGATGACCGACGAGCGGCACCGTGTCGGTGGAGTCGTTGTCCTGTGTGGCCCACCGGTGGGTGAGCGTGATGCCCGGGAAGTGTTCCTCGGCCCAGTCGGCGAGGCGCGCGAACCGCTTGTCGGTGTCGCCGGTGCCGGGCGTGAAGTGCTCGCCGGTGACGATCAGCAGCCGTTCGCCGTCCTGGTAGGGGGCCGTACGCACCGAGCGGGTGTCCTCCTCCGGCGTGATGTACATGCCGGAGGGGTCGCGGTCGGCCGGAAGGGGCGCCGCGACGACGAGTTCGCGGCGCGGCGAGAGCCGGGTGAACAGCAGTGCCCGGTCGAAGACCGGGTAGTGCGTGGCGATCACGACATCGCCGGCGGTCACCCGCGCCCCGGTCTCGGCCGTCAGACGGCACGCGTCGACCTGTTCGAGCTGTTCGAGGCCGACGATGCGTGTGCGCTCGTGGATGTGCGCGCCTTGGGCCCGCAGTTCCTCGACCAGGGCCAGCAGGTACTTGCGGGGGTGGAACTGGGCCTGCTGGGTGACACGTACCGCGCCCGCAATGGAGTAAGGGAGGTCGGTCTCGGTCACGAACTCCGCGGGCAGCCCGGCGTCGCGGGCGGCCTCCGCCTCGGCGCGGATCTCGGGGACCCGTACAGGGTCCCGGGTGTACGTGAAGGCGCTCGTCCGCTCCCAGTCGCAGTCGATGCGCAGCTCGTCGACGAGGGCCGCGGCGTGCTCGATGGCATCGGTCTGCGAGCGCGCGTACAGGTGTGCCGCCTCCGCGCCCCGGGTGCGGCGCAGCCGGTCGTAGATCAGCGTGTGCTGGGCGGAGAGCTTGGCGGTCGTGTGGCCGGTGACGCCCGCGGCGACGCGATCAGCCTCCAGGAGAGCGACGCTCCGCCCGTCGCGGGCCAGTTCCCAGGCCGTGCTGATCCCGGCGATACCCGCGCCGACCACGGCCACGTCGACGGTCAGGTCCGTGTCGAGCGCCGGGTACGGCTCGCCCGGTGCCGTGTCCATCCAGTACGAGCCCCGAATGCCTGCGTTCTCGGTCATGCGCACCGAGTCCCCGGGAACCGGCGGACGAAGCATCCGCCCTGCTCGGGGGGCCGTGGAACGCGTGGGCCGTTTCGGTGGCGGCCTTCGGGTAACTCGGTACGGCAATCTGGAAAGACGTAGGAGGTGCCCCCATGGAACCCGGCACCAGCACAGACATCGAGCCGGTCGTCGTCGAGCCGGTCATCGAGGAGCGCGGGACCGGAGACGGGGTGCTCGATGTTCCCTTCGTGCGTGGTCCCCGCCGGGACGACGGTGGCGAGCAGGAGTTCATGGACCCCGAGAGCAACATCATCCGGGGCACGGACTGAGCCGTAGCCGAGCACGAAGGTACTGACAATCGTCCCAGCCGTGCCGACGGTTCAAAGATCGCGTCGGGGGTACTCAGGCGTCGCACACCACCCCGACCACGGTTGGAAGCTCTTCATGAGCGAGAAGAACCCACTGAAGGCCGGTGACCGAGGGCCGGTGAACGACGCCTGCGGAGCGCGGGACGCCGAGGCGGGGGATGCTGTAACCGAAGGAACCCACGGATCCGCGCGTGCTCCTCGTGCGGTCGATGCGGTCGGAGGCCCTCCGATACGGGAAGGTCGTCGGTGGCTGGGCGAGTGCCGAAACCGCTCTGGAACAGCTCACCCGGGTGCCGCGCGAGCACCGCGTCTGGGAGCGATGCGGCACCGGCGGCTGAGCACGTCGGTCAGCGAGACCAGGACGGTACCGTCATGAACCGCGATACAACAGTCCAAGACGACGTCATCTCGAGCCACTCGGTATTCGGAGCCCCGTGCTGGGTCAGTCTGACGGCACGCGACCAGGAGACGGCGGAGGATTTCTACCACGCGGTACTGGGATGGAAATTCCGGCCGGCCAAGATGGGGGACCGGTTCAGGATCGCGTACGCGAACGACGTGCCGGTCGCGGGTATCGCGGCCGTGGCCTCCATGTGGCAGATGGACGTCGCCTGGACCCCCTACTTCGCCGTGTCCAGCGCGGACGAGGCCGTGGCCCGGGTGCAGGAACGCGGGGGCACGGCAGCGGTCGGCCCGATCGCGTTCCCGCCGGGACGGGCGGCTCTCCTGGCCGACCGCGACGGGGCCGTCTTCGGCATATGGGAGGGGCAGCTCGTCGCCGGCTGGGAGACCTGGCGCCGCGCGGCGCCGGCCTTCTTGCGGCTGCTCACCCGCGACGCCTTCGACGCCGCGATGTTCTACGGCGAGGTCCTGGAGTGGGCCACCTCGCGTCCCGGCTGCTGCGAGGTCCACTACGACGGGGACGACGTGGTCCTGCGCAGCGCCGGAGACGTGGTGGCCCGGATACATTCCGGCGCCGTGGGGGCGGCGCCCGACCCCACGATCCGACCGCACTGGCAGGTTCACTTCGCGGTCACGGACGTCGAGGCCTGCGTTCGCGCAGCGGAGGCGCACGGCGGCACCGTCGTCCGGGTCGGCACATCCCCCACGGAAAAGCCCCCGACGGAGGCGGTACTCCGTGACTCCGACGGGGCCCAGTTCACCGTGACCTCGCGCAGGGACCGCTGACGCGGTCGGCCCGCGGCACGGCAGCCGCCCGCACCGCACGCGCACACAATGCCCTGCCCCCGGCGCACACCGGGCGCGAGGGGGCAGGGCACCTTGGAGTGCTGTGAACCTGCTGGGACCGCGAGGAACGGAACGGTCAGTCCCGGTACATCCGCGGCTCGTAGGCGTACGCCGGGCTGTTGCCGATGGCGGCGAAGTTGTCTTCGACGGCGGCCCGTTCGGCGGCGTCCGGGACGGGGTTGGTGCAGTCGACGCCGGCCGAGGAACCGGACATGAGGCTGCTGCACGGGCCCGGTTTCACGTCGGGCAACCCGAGGATGTGGCCGAGTTCGTGCGCGGCGATGCGGATGGTGTGGTGGCCCTCGTTCACCGCCTGCCGCCCCATCCACACGGTGCCGTTGCCCAGGCGGGTGGTTTGGGCGCGCGGCCAGCCGTCGTCCGCGAGGATCTCGATGTTGGCCTCGTCACCCGCGGCCACCGGCTCCAGTTGGACGTTGGCCACGTTCTCGTTCCAGACCTCCGCACCGCTGCGGACCGCGTCGACGAACTCCGCGGCCCCCTCCGTGTCGTACGTTAAGACGACCGCGGCGGTGGCGGCCGGAGACGCGGGCGCGGCCGTGGCCGTGGCCTGACCGATGGTCCACGACAGCGCCACCACCAGCATGGTGATCAGCGCCCGCGCGGCGTTTCTGAGTGTCACGATGATCCTCCTGTGGGGGGAAGAGGTGCTCATCATGTCCATGACATGATGAGCGTCATCTGCCCCTCCCCTGCCCCTTCCAATCCGTCCGCCGTTCTGGACATCAGCTGGTCGGGCTGGAGGCCGCCGACGGCAAGAACCTTGAGGTCTTCGACCTGCACATCGCACTCAATGGCGATGGTGCCTGATCGCAGTTTCCACGGCCCACGGCGAACTGACCGAGGAGGTCGCCAATCGGACAGCAGGTCGTCCGCCTGAGCCACGAGCACCGCATCGGACCTGTGCGGCTGGCCGCCCGCACCGGCGTCGCCGCCTCCACCGCCCACCGCATCCTGCGCCGTCACGGCATGCCCGCCCTGGCCGCCACCGGTACTCGGGGCTGTGATGCCAGGACACGCGGGCGGCCAGCTCGACAGATGCGGCGTCCACTCGCCCCAGGATCTCTGTGGCCCGCTGCGCCAGGAGTTCGCCTTCATGACGTCGGGGCGGCCATCATTGCTTCATGGCCGAGCTGATCCGACGAAGCTCGACCAGCAGAAGGAAGAAGCTCGATCAGCAGAAGGAAAAGGAGTCGCCAGCCATGTCACTCGCCCGCGTCCACAACTTCTCCATCTCGCTCGACGGCTTCGGCACCGGTGAGGGTCAGAGCCATGACGCGCCGTTCGGCCACGCCGGCGAAGGGCTGCACGAGTGGATGTTCGCCACCGGGTTTTGGCACAAGATGATCGGCCGGCCCGGCGGGACCGGCGGCGTCGACGACGCTTTCGCGCGGCAGTTCACGCCCGGGATCGGCGCCGAGATCATGGGCGCCGGGAAGTTCGGCCCGCCCGGATGGCACGAGGACCCGGAGTGGAAGGGGTGGTGGGGGCCCAACCCGCCGTTCCACACACCGACCTTCATCCTCACCCATCACCCGCGCCCGTCGATCGAGATGGAGGGCGGCACGACGTTCCACTTCCTCGACGCCTCGCCCGCCAAGGCGCTCGAGACGGCCCGCGAGGCCGCGGGCGGCCAGGACGTACGCATCGGCGGAGGGCCCACCCTGATCCGCGACTTCCTTGCCGCCGGGCTCATCGACCACATGCACATCGTGGTGGTCCCGACCCTGCTCGGCCGAGGCGTACGCCTCTGGGACGGACTGGAGGGCACCGAGAAGGACTACGAGGTCGAGGCGACCTCCTCGCCCAGCGGAGTCACGCATGTGACGTTCACCCGTGTGGGTCTCTGAACCACCTCGGCAGCCAGTGGCAGACAGACCGCCGACCACGTGACCCTGTGTCCGGCTAACCCAGGGAATTGATTTCAATCGCCGGGCAGCGGTCCATGACCATGTCGAGGCCCGCGGCGCGAGTCCGGTCGTACGCGGCCTCGTCGATGACGCCGAGCTGGAACCAGACCGCTTGGGCGCCCTTGGCCACGGCGTCGTCGGCGACCGGTCCGGCGAGGTCGCTGTTCACGAAGACGTCCACCACGTCGACGTCGAACGGAATGGCGTCGAGGGACGGATAGCCCTTTTCCCCGTGGACCGTCTCGGCCTTCGGGTGTACGGGGACGATCCGCTTGCCGTAGCGCTGCAGGACCCGTGCGACTCCGTATGCGGCCCGCCCCTCGTTCGAGGAGAGGCCCACGATCGCCCAGGTGTCACCGAGCTCGGTGAGGATCTTGCGGATGGTGTCCGTGTCGCCGTACACGCTGGCCTCCTGCGGGGTCGGACGTTCGCCTGTATCCGGCAACCAGTGTTCACTCGGGGGGATTCCCGCCGACCGGCATGAACTGCGCGTGGCGGTCCGTCGGCGTGCCCATCGGTTGGAGTCCGGCTGGAGTCCGGCGGGGGTCGACGACTCCGGAGGTCCAAGCGTGCCCGGAATGGCGCACACCTCTCTGCGTCCGGCCTTCCGCGCGCCTACGCTCACCCCGTGCTCCAAATCACCGACGCCCGAACCGGCGAGCCCACCGACGCCGCCCCCGCCCGCCGGGGCCTGACCCGTGTCGAGGCACATGTGCCGCGCGCCGACACCACCGGCCTGCGGGTCCTCCTCGTCGCCGACGTCCTCGTCCGCGCCCTGGAGCTCAACGGCACGCCCGTCTGGACGGTGCTGACCGCGGCGGAGGGGTACGCGGAGCTCCGGGAGCGGGCCATGGCGCTCGGCGTCCGGCCGTTCGAGGAGCACCGTGAGAGCGGATCGGGGCTGGGCGAGGCACAGGTTCTGCATGTCCTGGCCGCCCCCGGCCCGGAGGACAAGGCACTGGAGGGCGTTCATGTCGAGGTCGCCCGGGTCCATGACGAGAGCACCGACGGCCCGGCCGACGAGGAGAGCGCCGCAGTTTCCGAGGGGATCGGCCAGGCTGACCCCTCGGCGCTGCGCCTCGCCCTGCTCGCCCGGCCGCGCCGCGATCCCGTCCGGCTGGGCGCGGCCGCCCTCGCCGACGCCGAGAAGGTCCTCGCCCACTGGCGCGGAGCCGTCGCCGCCTGGGCGACGCGGCCCTCCAGCCCCATCCCCGATCCCGTACGCGAACAGTTGCGCGCCGCCTGGGAGGACGACCTGGACGTGCCCGCCGTCCTCGACGTACTGCGGCGCGTCGCGACGTCGGACACCGTTCCGGACGGCGCACGCTTCGAGACGTACGCCTTCGCGGACCGCCTCCTCGGGCTCGAACTCACCCGTGACATCGGCCGCGGCAGTCCGCCCGACCCCGGGCGCGGCAGTCCGTCCGACGTCGGCGGCGGGAACCCGTCCGACCTCGGTCGTGGGACCCCGTCGTGATCGCGCGCGCCGCGGCGGGCCCGTTGCGCAGACTCGTCGTGCTGCGGCACGCCAAGTCCGCCTGGCCCGAAGGCATCCCCGACCACGAACGCCCGCTCGCGCCGCGCGGCAGACGCGATGCCCCGGCCGCCGGGCACGCGCTGGCCGACGCCGGCTGGCTGCCCGACCTCGCGCTCTGCTCCACCGCCCGGCGCGCCCGGCAGACCTGGGAACTGGCCGCCGCGCAGTGGGCCACACCCCCTCCCGTACGTCACGATCCCCAGCTGTACGCGGCCGACGTGCCCGAACTGCTGGCAGCCGTGCGCGAAGTGCCCGCCGAGGTCAGGACACTGCTGTTGATCGGGCACAACCCCGGACTGGAGGAGCTGGTGCTCACCCTGGCCGGGGACTGCCTCAACGACGCGCTCGACGACGTACGGACGAAGTTCCCGACCTCGGCGATCGCGGTCCTCGCCTGGCACGGCGCCACCTGGCGGTCCCTCGGCCCGGGCACGGCGCTGCTCACCTCGATGACCGTGCCGAGGGGCAAGACGAAGCCGGACAAGAAGCACTGACCGCCGTGTCGGGCGGCCGTCGAGCATCCCGGCGGGCCGCACGCGCGCGTGCAGCACATACGCTTGCCCGATGCAGGACGAGTACCGCACGGTGGCCCGCGCAGGCGTGCACGAGACCGAGGTCAACCGCTCCCGCTTCCTGTGCGCCCTCGCGCCCGCGGGCAGCGAACAGGAGGCCCAGGACTTCATCGCCTGCGTCCGCAAGGAGCACGCGGACGCCACGCACAACTGCTACGCGTACGTCATCGGTGCCGACGCCTCCGTGCAGAAGGCCAGTGACGACGGCGAACCGGGCGGCACGGCGGGCGTCCCGATGCTGCAGATGCTGCTGCGCCGCGACATGCGGTACGTCGTCGCCGTGGTCACTCGCTACTACGGCGGGGTCAAACTCGGCGCGGGCGGGCTCATCCGCGCGTACGGCGGATCGGTGGGCGAGGCGCTGGACGCCCTCGGCACGATCACGCGCAGACGCTTCCGTCTCGCCACCGTCACGGTCGACCACCAGCGGGCGGGCAAGCTGCAGAACGACCTGCGGTCGACCGGACGAGAAGTACGGGACGTGAGCTACGGGGAGGCGGTCACCATCGAGATCGGGCTGCCGGACGCGCACGTGGAGGCGTTCCGGGCGTGGCTGGCCGATACCACCTCGGGGACCGCGGAGTTCGAACTCGGGGGAGAGGCGTACGGGGACGCCTGACTCGACCGGACCCAGCCGCACTCGACCGGACCCCTGCCGCACTCGGCCGCCCCCCACGCCGACGCGCCATGATCGAGCCTTCGCCCATGGCCTCGATCAGGCGCGTTCTCCGCGGCGGTGAGGGATGGCGTCAGCTCTGCTTGGGCCCGGCTTGCTGAACCACCTCGAAGGACCACAGCGTCGCATCGGTCGCGGCGGGCTTCGGCCGGTCGCCGCCCGCGGACCCGCCACTGTGCGCCGCCTGTCCACGGCCGGACATCCAGTTCTGGAAGTCCTCTTCGCTCCGCCAGCGCGTGTAGACGAGGTAGGTGTCGGTGCCCTCCACCGGGCGAAGAAGCTCGAACCACTCGAACCCGTCCGAGCTGTCCACCGTGCCCGCGCGAGCGGCGAACCGCTTCTCCAGGGTTTCGCGCTGGTCTTCGGGAACCGTGAGTACATTGATCTTGACGATGCTCATGCGCTCCATTGTTCCCCAGGGGCACGGGAGAGCCGTGCGGGCCCGCCTGGTTGGCCGCCTCTCGCCCGCGTGTCGTATGCGGGTGGCAGGCTGGGTTCGTGGTGGATCAGATGCCGACAGGCGTTAGCGTGGTCGGTGCTGAAGGCGAGCCCATGTGGGTTCGTGCGGTACTTACCGGCGTTGTGGGGGGAAACATGCAGGTCGGAGCGGTTTCTTGAGACTGCTGCACACTTCCGACTGGCATCTCGGGCGGGCGTTCCACCGGGTGAACATGCTCGGTGCGCAGGCCGAGTTCATCGGCCACCTCGTCACGACCGCGCGCGAGCGCGGCGTGGACGCGGTGGTCGTGTCGGGGGACGTGTACGACCGCGCGGTGCCCCCGCTGGCCGCGGTCGAGCTCTTCGACGACGCCCTGCACCGCCTGGCCGACCTCGGTGTCCCCACGGTGATGATCTCCGGGAACCACGACTCGGCGCGCCGACTGGGCGTGGGGGCCGGCCTGATCGACCGTGCGGGCATCCATCTCAGGACCGAGCCGTCGTCGTGCGCCACTCCCGTGGTCCTGGGCGACGCCCACGGCGACGTGGCCTTCTACGGTCTGCCGTATCTCGAACCGGCCTTGGTGAAGGACGAGTTCGGGGTCGAGAAGGCCGGCCATGAGGCGGTGCTCGCGGCCGCGATGGACCGCGTCCGCGCCGACCTCGCCACGCGCGCGCGAGGCACCCGTTCCGTCGTCCTCGCGCACGCCTTCGTCACCGGCGGCGAGGCCAGCGACAGCGAGCGCGACATCACGGTCGGCGGGGTCGCCGCCGTACCGGCCGGGGTCTTCGACGGAGTCGACTACGCCGCGCTCGGCCATCTGCACGGCAGCCAGACCATCACCGAACGCGTGCGCTACTCCGGGTCGCCGCTGCCGTACTCCTTCTCGGAGGCGGACCACCACAAGAGCATGTGGCTGATCGACCTCGACGCCGACGGCTCGATCGACGCCGAGCGGATCGACTGCCCCGTGCCGCGCGCCCTCGCCCGCGTCCGGGGGCGGTTGGAGGATCTGCTCGCCGACCCGGAGCTGGCGCGGCACGAGGAGGCGTGGGTCGAGGCGACCCTCACCGACCCGGTGCGACCGGCCGAGCCGATGGCGCGCATCACCGAACGCTTCCCGCACACGCTCAGCCTCGTCTTCGCACCCGAGCGGGCGCCCGACGACCCCGACGTCTCGTACGCCCGGCGCCTCGCGGGGCGCAGCGACCAGCAGATCGCGGAGGACTTCGTGACCCATGTGCGCGGCGCCGGGCCCGACGCGCGGGAACAGGCCGTGCTCCAGGACGCGTTCGACGCCGTGCGCGCCGACGAGACCGTCCGCGAGGTGGCCCGATGAGGCTGCACCGGCTGCGTATCACCGCGTTCGGGCCCTTCGGCGGCGCCCAGGAGGTCGATTTCGACGACCTGTCGGCCGCCGGCCTCTTCCTGCTGCACGGCCCGACCGGCGCGGGCAAGACCTCGGTCCTGGACGCCGTCTGCTACGCGCTGTACGGGTCGGTGCCGGGCGCCCGCCAGAGCGGCCAGGGCCTGGCCCTGCGCAGCGACCACGCCGCGCCCGCCACCCGTACCGAGGTCTGCCTCGAACTGACCGTCGCCGGGCGGCGGCTGGAGCTCACCCGGCAGCCGCCGTGGGAGCGTCCCAAGAAGCGCGGATCGGGCACCACGACCGACAAGGCCCAGAGCTGGCTGCGCGAGTACGACGCGTCGGCCGGGTCCTGGAAGGACCTCAGCCGCTCCCACCAGGAGATAGGCGAGGAGATCACCCAGCTGCTCGGCATGAGCCGCGAGCAGTTCTGCCAGGTCGTGCTGTTGCCCCAGGGCGACTTCGCGCGCTTCCTGCGGGCCGACGCCGAGGCCCGCGGCAGGCTCCTCGGCCGGCTCTTCGACACCCACCGCTTCGCGGCAGTCGAGCAGCGCCTGGCCGAGCGCCGGCGCGCCGCCGAGGCTCAAGTACGCGACCGGGACGCGGAGTTACTGGCCGACGCCCACCGCATGCAGCAGGCTGCCGGGGACATCGTGGAGCTCCCGCTGCCGGACCTCGCCCCCGGAGACCCGGGGCTGGCCGAGTCCGTGCTGTCCTGGGCCGCGATCGCCCGCAGCACGGCACGGGAACGGTTCACCGTCGCCCACTGCGCCCAGAGCGCCGCCGAGTCGGCGCAGGCCGCCGCGGATCGTGTCCTCGACGACGTACGCGAAGTGGCGCGGCTGCAGAGCCGATTCGCCGAGGCGCGGGAGCGGGCCGCACGCCTGGAGGAGCGCTCCGGGGCACACCGGGAGGCCGAGGCGCGCATGGAACGCGCCCGCAAGGCCGAGGCGGTGGCGCCCGCGCTGGGGCTGCGCGATGCCGCCGGGGCCGAGCACCGGCGCGCCGACGCCGAAGAGGCACGCGCGCGCGCCCAGCTCCCGGAGACCTTCGCGGACGCCGGCGCGACGGGCCTCGCGTCCGCCGCACGTAAGGCCGCGGAAGAGCTGGGTGGTCTGGAGTCGGCTCGCCGAGCCGAGCGCCGGCTGGCCGAACTCGACGCCGAGCGCGACGCGTTGGAGCGCCAGGAGCGTGCCGATGACGACGTCCTCCAGGACGCCGAGAGCTGGCTCGCCTCCTGGGAGACGACCCGAGCCGGTCTCCAGGGCCGGATCGAATCCGCTCAGGAGTCCGCCAACCGCGCCGAGCAGCTCGCCGTCCAGCGCGAGCCCGCCCAGGCACGGCTGGCCGCCGCACGGCTGCGCGACCAGCTGGCCGGAGACACGGACGAGGCCCACGCGCGCGTGCTCGCCGCGCGCGAGCGGGCCACGGACGCGCGCGCCCACTGGCTCGATCTCAAAGAACAGCGTCTGCAGGGCATCGCGGCGGAGCTGGCCGCCCACCTCGTGGACGGCCGCCCCTGTGCCGTCTGCGGCGCCACCGAACACCCCACGCCCGCCCAGAAGATCGACGGACACGTCGACCAGCAGGCGGAGGAGACCGCACTCGCCGCGTATCAACGCGCCGACGAGCAGCGTGCCGAGGCCGAGCGGCGGCTCGGCGTCGCCCGCGAGGCGCTGGCCGCCGCGACGGCCGAGGCGGGCGACGCCCCTACCTCGCAACTCGCCGAGCAGGCTGAGGAGTTGACGCGACGACACGCCGAGGCGCGTGGTGCCGCCTCCGGGCTCCACGCGGCGAGTGAGGCACTGAGACAGGCCGAGCGCGAGCACGAGCGGCGGCTCGCCGCCCACCAGGAAGCCGCGGTCCGTGCCGCGTCACGTGCCGCGCGCAGGGACACGCTCGACCGTGAAGGGGCCGCGCTGGAGGAGGAGTTGGCGCAGGCCCGGGGCACGGCGGGCAGCGTGTCCGCACGGGCGGCGGAGCTGGAGCGGCTGGTCGGCCGGCTCACCGAGGCAGCCGACGCCGCAAGGGGCGCGGCGGACACCGCGCAGCGGCTCAAGGACGCCGACGCGCGACTCGCCGACGCGGCCTTCCGCTCCGGGTTCGACACGCCGCAGGCCGCGGCAGCCGCCCTCCTCGACGACGCGGCCCATCGTGAGCTCCAACGGCGGCTCGACGCCTGGCAGCATGAAGCGGCGGCGGTGCGGGCCGTGCTCGCCGAGGCCGACACGGCAGCCGCCGCGCAGCAGCCGCCCGCCGATCTCGCCGCGGCGGAACAGGCCGCCTCCGATGCCGCCCGGCGGGTGCGTGAGGCCGCTTCCGCGCGCGACGCGGCCGACCGGCGCTGTACGGAACTCGACCGGCTGACCCACCGCGCGACCGTGTCGGTGCGCCGACTCGGTCCGCTGCGTGAGGAGTACGACCGTGTGGCGCGCATCGCCACCCTCGCGGCGGGCACCTCCGCGGACAACGAGCGCAAGATGCGCCTGGAGTCCTATGTGCTCGCCGCCCGCCTGGAGCAGGTGGCGGCCGCCGCGACCGCGCGGCTCCAGCGCATGTCGTCCGGGCGCTACACCCTCGTCCACTCCGACGACCGCGCGGGCCGCGGCCGCAGCGGACTCGGCCTGCATGTCGTCGACGCCTGGACCGGGCGCGAGCGGGACACGGCGACGCTCTCCGGCGGCGAGACGTTCTTCGCGTCGCTCGCCCTCGCCCTGGGCCTCGCCGACGTGGTCACCGATGAGGCGGGGGGCGTTCGTCTGGACACGCTCTTCATCGACGAGGGATTCGGCAGCCTCGACGACCAGACGCTCGACGACGTCCTCGACGTCCTCGACTCACTGCGGGAGCGGGACCGCAGCGTAGGCATCGTCAGCCATGTCGCCGACCTGCGGCGGCGGATCCACGCCCAGCTGGAGGTCGTGAAGGGACGCTCGGGATCGGTCGTACGGCAGCGGGGTCAGTGACTGATCGGACGGCGCGGCAGCGGTGACGAGTACACGACGTTCGTGGTCACCGAGCCCAGTGTGCTGATCTTGCCCGACACCTCCTCCAGGTGACGCATCGAGCGTGCCGTGACCTTGAGGACGAAGCAGTCGTCGCCCGTGACGTGGTGCGCCTCCAGGATCTCGGGGGTAGTGGCGACGAGATCGTGGAACGGCTTGTAGTTGGCGTTCGGATAGCGCAGCCGCACGAACGCGAGGATCGGCAGACCCAGACTCTCCGGGACGACGACGGCCGCGTACCCCTGGATGACGCCTGCCTCCTCCAGGCGGCGCACCCGTTCGGTGACGGCGCTCGCGGACATGGAGACGGCCCGGGCCAGCTCGGCGAAGCTCGCGCGGCCCTCGCGCTGGAGGACATCGAGGATGCGCCAGTCGGTGGCGTCCGGGGAATACGCGGTCATGCCCGAGAAATAGCAGGGAAAGCCCCGGCCGATCAAGGGCAAGGCCGGGGATCTTCCCTTCATGACGGCGAGTCACCGGCCGTAGATTCTTGCCCATGACCACAACAACGACTGCGCATGCGACGACCACGACGACGGGCACGGCGACGGTGACGGCAACGCCGACCAAGGCCACGACCGGCATCACCACCGCAGCCAACCCGGTTCTGCGCGTGGCCCCGGCATCGCCCGCCGCGGCCGCCGCCCACTTCGGCGCGAGCCTCGCCTTCCACACGGACGTCTCCGACGTCGCCGCCGCGCTGGCCACCGACGGCGACCCCGGTTTCGTCGTCCTGGACTGCCGCTCCACGCAGTCCTGGGACCAGGGCCATGTGCCCGGCGCGATCCACCTGCCCACCGACGTCATCCCCGAACAGGCCGAGGGGCTTCTCGACAAGGCCGTACCGGTCGTCACCTACTGCTGGGGCCCCGGCTGCAACGGCGGGACCCGCGCCGCCCTCGCGCTCGCCGAACTGGGCTTCCAGGTCAAGGAGATGCTCGGCGGCTTCGAGTACTGGGCGCGCGAGGGCTTCGAGTTCGAGACCTGGGAGGGGCGCGAGCGGCGTACACCCGACCCGTTGACGGTACCGGTCGACGCGGCGGACTGCGGCTGCTGACCTCGCAGCGCACCGTCAGGCGCCCGTGCGCCGGGCGTGTAGTTTCTCCGCATGGCGAGTTACGCGGATCATGGTTCGGTCGAGTGGGTGGAGTCGGGCGGAGGGCCCCTGATAGCGATTCCGGAAGGGGTGTTGCCGTTCTGGACCGGGGCGGACGGCGACGAGCTGGCGACCGACTATGACAGGGCCTGCGACGTGGACGGGTTCATCGGTCTGCTCCCGGTCGGCAACGCCACGGCCCTCGTCCTCGGGGACGACCCCAGCGCGACCGCCTATCTGCCCGAGCACGACACCTTCGTACGGTGGTGCGCCGCGGAGTCCGAGGTCGAGGTGCTGGCCGGGGTTCCGGCAGCCCTCGACGCCGCGGCGTGGGAGGGGGAGGTGCACTGGGAGATACCCGGAACGGTGGTCCTGTTCGACGCCGCCTGGCCCGGGAACGAGGCCGGGAGGGCGGGGCATCTGCGGATCACGCTTGATCCGGGACGGTACGCGGTCCGCGCGGCGTACGCGGAGCCGGGCCCAGAGACATGGCTCGGGCTGGTACAACTGCGGCGGCTCGCGCACTGACGACTCACTCGTTCGAGCAGCAAGCCAGGGGCCGGCCGCGGAAAATCACATGCGACGCGCGCGCACGCTCCACCATCATGGTCCGCCATGCCCCAACTCCCGCACCCCACCGCCGAAGCACTGCGCCGTGACCCCCTGCCCCTGCGAGGCCGTACCGCCCTCGTCACCGGGGTCAGCAGGCGCGGAGGCATCGGGTATGCCGTGGCCCGTCGTCTCGCCGCGTACGGAGCGAGCCTCTATCTCCACCACCATGTGCCGCACGACGCGGCCATGCCCTGGGGCGCGGACCGTCCCGAGGACGTGGCCGCCGCGGTGCGCGAGGCGTGCGCCGACCCCGACGCGCGGGTCGTCGACGGGCCCGGGGACCTCTCCGACCCGGCTGCTCCGGCCGGGTTGATCGCCTCGGCCGCGGACGCGCTCGGCGGACGGATCGACATCCTTGTCGCCAACCACGCACTGAGCGGCTCCGACGGCACCCTCGACACGATCGACGCCACGATGCTCGACGCACATTGGGCCGTCGACACGCGCTCGGTGCTTCTCCTCGTGCAGGCCTACGCCCGGCTGCGGGCCGCACTGCCACCCTGCACGCCGGGCGGGCGGGTCGTGATGATGACCTCCGGACAGGACATCGCGGGCGGGATGCCGGGCGAGATCGCGTACGCCCTCCAGAAGGGCTCCCTCGCCTCGATCACCCGCTCCCTGTCGACGGCCCTCGCCGAGCACGCCATCACCGTGAACACCGTCAACCCGGGGCCCGTGGACACGGACTACATGACCGGCGACGCCTACGCGAGCATCGCGGCGATGTTCCCGGCGGGCCGCTGGGGCATGCCCGACGACCCCGCCCGTCTCATCGCGTGGCTCGCGACGGACGAGGCGGAGTGGGTCACCGGGCAGGTCATCGACTCGGAGGGCGGGTTCCGGCGCGGCTGAAGCCGGTGCCGGTGCCTGTGCCTGTGCCTGTGCGGGTGCCGGTGATCAGAGCTGCGACAACTCGTCCACCAGGTCGTCCAGGCCCAGCGAACCCTGTGACAGCGCCGCCATGTGCCAGGCCTTCGCGTCGAAGGCGTCACCGTGGCGCTTCTTCGCGTTCTCGCGGCCCAGCAGCCAGGCGCGTTCGCCCAGCTTGTAGCCGATGGCCTGGCCGGGGATGGAGAGGTAGCGGGTGAGCTCGCTCTCCACGAAGTCCGCCGGACGGCTGCTGTGCGCGCCGAAGAACTCCTGAGCCAGCTCCGGAGTCCACCGCTCGCCCGGGTGGAAGGGCGAGTCCGCCGGGATCTCCAGCTCCAGGTGCATGCCGATGTCGACGATGACGCGGGCCGCGCGCATCATCTGCGCGTCCAGATAACCGAGCCGCTGCTCGGCGTCCGTGAGGAAGCCCAGTTCGTCCATGAGCCGCTCCGCGTACAGCGCCCAGCCCTCGCAGTTGGCACTGACTCCGCCCACGGTGGCCTGGTAGCGGGAGAGGTTCCCGGCCACATGCGCCCATTGCGCCAGCTGGAGGTGATGGCCGGGGACGCCCTCGTGGTACCAGGTCGACACCAGGTCGTACACCGGGAAACGGGTCTGCCCCATCGTCGGCAGCCACGTACGGCCGGGGCGCGAGAAGTCCTCCGACGGCGCGGTGTAGTACGGGGCCGCCGCGCTGCCCGGCGGGGCGATGCGGGACTCCACCTTCCGTACCCGCTCGGCGAGTTCGAAGTGGGTGCCGTCGAGCGCCTCGATCGCCTGGTCCATCAGGCCCTGCAGCCACTCGCGGACCTCGTCGACGCCCTCGATGTGCCGCCCGTGCTCGTCGAGGTGCGCGAGCGCGACCCACGGGGTCTCGGCGCCGGGCAGGATCTTCTCGGCCTCCTGCTTCATCTCGGCGAGCAGCCGGTGGTACTCGGCCCAGCCGTACGCGTACGCCTCGTCCAGGTCGAGGTCCGTACCGTTGAAGTAGCGCGACCAGCGGGCGTACCGCTCGCGGCCGACCGTGTTCGGCGCGCCCTCGATCGCGGGCCCGTACACGTCGCGCATCCAGTCGCGCAGGTCGACGAGCGCCGCGGTCGCCGCGCGGGCGGCGTCGTCGAGTTCCGTACGCAGGGAGTCGGGACCGGCCGAGGCGAAGTCCTCGAACCAGCCGAGGCCCGAACCGTCGGTGTCCGACCACTCGGTGAGCTGCTCGACGAACGTCGCGGTGGGGCGCGGGCCCGCGTACAGCTTGCGCTCCAGGCCGAGTGTGAGGGACTCGCGGTAGCCGGCGAGGGCCGTGGGCACCGCGCGCAGCCGCTGGGCGATCGCGGCCCAGTCCTCGTCCGTCTCCGCCGGTGTCACCGTGAACACCTCGCGGACCGCGTGCGCGGCCGTGTGCATGTTGCCGACGGCCCGCAGGCCCTCGTCGGCCTCGTGCACGGCGAGTTCGGCGGTGAGCCGCTCGCGCAGCAGACGCGCGCAGCGGCGCTCGATGTCACGGTCCGCGCCCGGCCGCCGCTCCGCCTCGTCGAGCCGCGCGAGTGTCGTCCGCGCCAGCTCCGCGAGTGCCTCCTGCCCGGCGGGCGAGGTGTCGGGCAACCTGCCGGAACTCTCCTTCACGCCGAGATACGTACCGGTGACCGGGTCGAGGGCGATGAGGTCGTCGACATAGGCGTCGGCGACCTCGCGGGGCAGCGGGCTCTTCGTGTCTGACATGCGGACATCCTCATACGGGGAGACCGTGTGCGTCAGCCGGATTCAGGGGCGTTCGCGGGAGGGGCAGCCGGATTCCGCCGCGGCCGTGCGGTCAGCCCGACTCCGTGCGTGGCGCGGGTGGAAGCAGGGGGCCGCAGTCCCACTGCTGGAAGATCAACCGCGTCTCGACGCGCGCCACTTCGCGGTGCGCGGTGAACTCGTCGAGGACCAGCCGCTGGAGATCCGCCATGTCCGCGACCGCGACATGGACGAGGTAGTCGTCGGGACCGGTGAGATGGAAGACGGTACGGGACTCGGGCAGCGTCCGGATCCGTTCCACGAACGGCCCGACGAGCTCCCGCCGGTGCGGCCTGACCTGCACCGACAGCAGTGCTTCCAGGCCACGTCCCAGCTTGGCCGGATCGAGTCGCAGCTGATGGCCGAGGATGATGCCGCAGCGGCGCAGCCGGGTCACCCGGTCCAGGCAGGTCGAGGGCGCGACACCGACCTGCGCGGCGAGGTCGCGGTAAGTGGTCCGTGCGTCGTTCTGCAGCAGCCGCAGAAGATGAAGATCCACCGGATCGAGTACGACGGATTCTGGCATGGCCCGAACGTAGCACGGCATTCTGCGCTGGATACCCGGTCGGTGTTCAGGCTGCTGGGCATGGACTCAGGCAACTTTGACGCCCACGAGGCGCCCTGTGCGGGCGACGCCCACTACGCGTACGACGCCCACTACGCGTACGACGCGTCTGACGATGTGAGGGCCCTGGCCACGGAAGCCGTGCACGCCGGGCGGGACGATCTCGCCCGGCAGGGGCTGCACGCGCCGCCGATCGACCTGTCCACGACTTACCCCTCGTACGACAGCCGCGGCGAGGCCGCCCGGATCGACGCCTTCGCCGCGCACGGCGCCCCGCTGGAGGGGCCGCCGGTCTACGGCCGGCTCGGCAATCCGACCGTCGCCCGTTTCGAGACCGCGCTCGCGCGGCTGGAGGGCACCGAGAGCGCGGTCGCCTTCGCGAGCGGTATGGCCGCGCTGAGCGCCGTACTGCTCGCACGGAACGCGATGGGCCTGCGTCATGTCGTGGCCGTACGGCCCCTCTACGGGTGCAGCGACCACCTGTTGACCGCCGGGCTGCTCGGCACCGAGGTGACCTGGGTCGATCCGGCGGGCATCGCGGACGCCCTGCGCCCGGACACCGGCCTGGTGATGGTCGAGTCACCGGCCAACCCGACGCTCGCCGAACTCGACCTGCGCGCCCTCGCGCACGCTTGCCGGACCGTGCCGCTGCTCGCGGACAACACCTTCGCCACACCGGTGCTGCAGCGGCCCGTCGAACAGGGCGCGCGGCTCGTCCTGCACAGCGCCACCAAGTATCTGGGCGGACACGGTGACGTGATGGCCGGAGTGGTCGCCTGCGACGAGGCGTTCGCCCGTCGGCTGCGCCAAGTCCGCTTCGCCACGGGCGGTGTGCTGCATCCGCTGGCCGGCTATCTGCTGCTGCGCGGGCTGTCCACCCTGCCCGTACGCGTCCGTGCGGCGTCCTCGAACGCCGCGGAACTGGCCCGCCGCCTCGCCGCCGACCCACGCGTCGCCCGCGTTCACTATCCCCGGCTCGGCGGCGCGATGATCGCCTTCGAGGTGCACGGCGATCCCCACGAACTGATCGCCGGGGTCCGCCTCATCACGCCGGCCGTGAGCCTCGGCAGCGTCGACACGCTGATCCAGCATCCGGCCTCGATCAGCCATCGCATCGTGGACGCGGAGGACCGGCGGACGTCCGGCGTGAGTGACCGGCTGCTGCGGCTGTCGGTGGGACTGGAGGACGTCGAGGATCTGTGGCGCGACCTGGACGGGGCGCTGGGGACGCGGCGGGGGAGCGGGGTTCGTAGGGGCGCGGTGGCGGTCAGCGGGCCTCAACCGCGGCCGCGGGGCCCGAGGGCCGCGGCCTCGGCGACCGCGCACGCCGACCAGTGACAGGGCAGTGGTGAACGCGAAGACTCCGGTCGGAGCGGAGCCGAGGGTGCCGCCGGCATGTCGGCGGCACCCTCGGGCGTAACGCGCTTCTGTCAGACGCTAGTCGCGCACGGTCTGCTCGTGGTCGTACGGGAGTCGTGAGCTCACCGGAGTCACGTCCAGGCGGGCCGTGATGACCAGGGTGCCCTCCTCGATCTGGTAGTCGAGAGGGAGGTCAAGGCCGCGCATGGCGGCGACCATGCCCGTGTTGGAGGACTGTGTGACGGCGTACACGCTGTCGCAGCCGGCCTCGACGGCCATGGTCACGAGCCGGCCGAGCAGTTCCCCGCCGATACCGCGCCGCTGCCACTCGTCCTCGATCAGCAGCGCCACCTCCGTCTCGTCGCCGTCCCACAGGAGGTGGCCGAGTCCGACGATGCGCCCCTGTGCGGTCTCCACGGCGAGCGTCCGGCCGAAGCGGGGGCTGAGGAGGTGGTTCAGATAGCGGTCGGCGTCACCGACGGGGCCGTGGTAGCGGAGGTTCAGCGTCCGCGACGAGCACCGCTCGTGCATGTCCTTCGCCGCTTCGAGGTCGCCGGTGTCGGCCCGGCGCACGGTGATGGCCTTGCCCTGAGGCAGGGTCAGCAGGTCATGGCTGCCGGGGACACGCGGACCGAGCCGGGTGTCCAGTTCGACCAGCGCTCGGGCCCGCGCGAACTCGGCGGGCGTGAACGGCAGGTACGGCCGCTCCACCGTGATCACTTCGCCCTCCGGCGCCCGCAGCCGCATCACGGTGTCCTCAAGAGCTCCCTCGACGGGTACCCCCTCGTCGGCGTGGTCGGCGCTCACGGACACGGCGGGCAGCGAACGGATGGTGCAGCGCCCCAGCAACTGCCGCAGCGCCAGCGGCAGTTCCGCCGCGTCCAGCGCCGTGCGGGTCGCCAGACCCAGGATGCGGGTGGGCGCGTCCACCAGGTCGTGCGTGTCGGCCCGCTCGATCCACGTCTGGGCGCCGCCTGCCTGCGCGACCGCCCGGGTGACCTCGGACGCGGTCACCTCCGCAGGGGCGCGCAGCAGGAACTCGTCCACGGTGCCTTCCGCCAGCGGGTGCGTCTGCAGGCTCAGGATGTCGACCTGCCGCCCCGCGAGCGCCGTGCACAGCGCGGCCAGCGTGCCGGGCTCGTCCCGCACGGTGGTCCGCATCCGCCAGAGGACGGCCCCAGCGGTCACGGCCTCCGGCAGCGCGGGGGCCGTCTCGATCGGCCCGGCCTGCCGCGATTCGGCGGACGGCCGGGCGCCGGTATGGTCCGTCGGCGGAGCGTGACCGCGGCGTCGTGACCACCATGTGTGGAAGCCCGCCGTGGCGGCCATGGCGACCGCCGAGATCAGGAGCAGGGCAGGGCCGTCGGGGCCGTGCCCGATCAGGTTCGCCACCACATCCGCGACCGCCACCGCCGTGAACAGCGCGGCCAGTTCGACGAGGTCCCGGCGCCAGTGGTGGACCGGGCGTCCGTTCTTCGTACGTGTCACATCGGACATCTCAGGAGTCATGCAACCACTGTGAGGGAATCGTGTTGCGTGATCACGAACGCTTTGTGACTGATCGGTTAAGAGTGGTTTTGCTCCCTTTGGAGTTGTTTTTGCGGCCCTTTGGCGTCGGTCGATCGGGTGCCGACAGATCCCTTCCGACCTGGGGAAACCGGGTCGCTCCGGCCGACGCACCTGCCGCGCGCGCCTACGCACGTGTGCCGACACACGTGCCGACACACGTGCCGACACACGTGCCGACACACGTGCCGCGCGCCGTGGGATGACTCCGGCGCGCGGCATGTTGCCCGAGAGTACGCGAGCTACTGTCCCACGCGCCCCGGCTGCAACACCTTCGTGTAGAGCACGCTGCCGTCCTGCTCGCGCAGACGGACCGTCAGCTCCCCGCTGCCGCCGTCGATGTCGACCTCGCCGAAGAACTGGTAACCCCCGGCGGGCGAGACATTCGCGGTGGTCGGTGCCTTCACGAACGTCCGCTCCGGGCCGAAGGTGTTGTCCAGGGCGTTCGCCGGGAAGGCGCCCGCGTTCAGGGGCCCGGAGACGAACTCCCAGAACGGCTCGAAGTCGGTGAAGGCGGCCCGTGACGGCTGGTAGTGCTGCGCCGAGGTGTAGTGCACATCGGCGGTCAGCCACACCGTGCCCGTGATCTTGCTGTGCTTGATGAACCGCAGCAGCTCGGCGATCTGCAGTTCGCGCCCGAGCGGCGCGCCCGGGTCGCCCTGGGCCACCGCCTCGATGTTCTTCTTCCCCTCGGTGGTGTCGGGCACGACCAGACCGAGCGGCATGTCCGACGCGATCACCTTCCACACCGCACGCGACCGCGCCAACTCCCGCTTGACCCACGCCAGTTGCTCCGCGCCGAGGATGCCCTGCGGATCGGTGGTCTGGGTGTCGGGGGAGTTGGCGTTGCGGTACGTCCGCATGTCGAGGACGAAGACGTCGAGCAGCGGACCGTGCCGCAGGACACGGTACATCCGGCCGTCCCGCGCGCCGGGTTGCAGCGTGGAGACCGGGTAGTACTCGCTGAACGCGCGGAGGGCGCGGGCGCTCAGGACGTCGACGCTCTTCTCGGTGTAGCGGGTGTCCGTGTCGGCGATCACTTGTCCGGGGTACCAGTTGTTGCGCACCTCGTGGTCGTCCCACTGGATGATCGACGGCACCTGGGCGTTGAAGCGCCGGAGGTTCTCGTCCAGCAGGTTGTAGCGGAAGTTGCCCCGGAACTCGGCCAGGGTCTCGGCGACCTTGGACTTCTCCTCGGTGGTGACGTTCCGCCAGGTGCTGCCGTCGGGCAGGGGCGCGGTCGCCGCGATCGGGCCGTCGGCGTAGATGTTGTCGCCGCTGCACAGGAAGAAGTCCGGGTCGAGCGCGGCCATCGCGTCGAAGATTCGGTAGCCGCCGAGGTCCGGGTTGATGCCCCAGCCCTGGCCCGCGAGGTCGCCCGACCACAGGAAGCGAACCCCGTCGCGCCGCTGCAGGGGCGCCGTACGGAAGGTGCCGGTCACCGGCTCGCCGGTGCGGCGCGGGTCGTCCGGGTCGGCGAGCAGGACGCGGTAGTGGATCTGCTCGCCCGCGGGCAGTCCGCGCAGCCGGGTGGTGCCCGTGAAATCCGTGTCCGCGCCCAGGATCGGTCCCTGCCATCTGCTCGGGTTGCGGAACGAGTCGGTCGCGGAGGTCTCCACGACCATCCGTGCCGGCCGGTCCGAGCGCACCCACACGAGACCGGAGTGCGCGGTCACGTCTCCGGTCTGTACGCCCCATCCGGCCTTCGGCCGTCCGGACAGGGAGAACGCCGGAGCCGCGCCGACCGTGGCCGGCAGGGCGAGTGCCGCCGACGCGGCGAACGAGCCGCGCAGGACGCTGCGGCGGGCGGGGAGCGGGCTCGGCGGACGGTGTGACATGAAGCGCCTCCTGGGACGGTCCGGCCAGTGTGCAGTGCCACAACTACTGGTGCGCCGCAGCGCACACGCAAACCACAAGTGAACAACTATCCGCAGTCCCCCACGTGTTTTTTCGCCCCCGCCGCCCCTACCCGTCCCATCCCGAACCTGGGGGCTCCGCCCCCAGACCCCCGTATCGGCCTGAACGGCCTCGTCCTCAAACGCCGGACGGGCTGGGTATGTCAGCCCCTCCGGCGTTTGAGGAGCGGGGTCTGGGGCGGAGCCCCAGAAGGATGGGACGGGTAGGGGCGGCGGGGGCGAGAAAACCCCGTCAGCCACCCGCCCATCGCGCACCAACCGCCGCAGCCATCAGCCGCACGCCCTCCCTGATCCGCGTCGGCGACACATGGGCGTACCCCAGTACCAGCCGCACCGACTCCTCCTCGGCCGGCGTCTGCGCGAAGTCACTCACAGGGCGTACGGCGACACCGGCCGCGGCCACGCGTTCCAAGAAATGGTCCGGCGGACCGTACCGGAGCGGCAGCGCGGCGATGGCATGCAACCCGGCGGCGATCCCGGACACCCGGGTGCCGGGAAAGTGCTCCTCCAGCGCGGCCACGAGGGTGTCGCGCCGTTCCCTGTAGGCGCGTTGGCAGCGGCGCAACTGGCGGTCGTAGTCGCCGCGTTCGATGAAGCGGGCGAGGAGCGCCTGGTCGACGACCGGATTGCCGAGGTCCATCGTGCGCTTGCGTTCGACGACCTCCTCGGTGAGCGACGCGGGCACCAGCAGCCAGCCGAGCCGCAGCCCCGGCGCCAGCGACTTGCTGACGGACCCCGTGTACGCGACGTGCTCGGGGTCGAGTCCCTGGAGGGCGCCCACCGGCGCCCGGTCGTACCGGAAGTCGCCGTCGTAGTCGTCCTCGACGACGAGCCCGTCCACGGACCGCGCCCAGTCGAGGAGTTCCGCGCGCCGCCGCGCCGAGTACGCGATCCCCGACGGGAACTGGTGCGCGGGCGTCGTCACGACCGCCCGTACGCCCGAGTCCCGAAGGGGCCCGGCCGCCAGTCCTTCGTCGTCCAGGGGCAGCGGCACGGTGCCGATGCCGGCCGATGTGTACAGGGCGTCGTGCTCGGGGCTTCCGGGGTCCTCCACGCCGATGGTGCGCATCCCGCGCGCGTGGAGCACGAATCCGAGCAGCGTCGTGGCCTGCGCCACGCCCGAGACGACCAGCACCCGTTCCGGGTCCGCGACCACGCCCCGGCGTCGGACCAGCAGTTCCGCGAGAGCCGTACGCAACCGGGGCAGCCCGCGCGGATCGGGATAACCCAGCGTGTGGTGCGGCAGTTCGGCGAGCACTCCGCGCTGCGCGGCCGCCCAGGCCGCGCGCGGGAAGAGCGACAGGTCCGGGGTGCCGGGAAGGAAGTCGGCCCGGGTGTCGAGGGAGCGGGGCGCGAGATCACGCGCGCGCGGGTGGGCGGCCCGCGCGGCGCCGCCCACCCAGGTTCCGGCGCCCCGGCCGCTGCGCAGATAGCCCTCCGCGGTCAACTGCTCGTACGCCTCGGTGACCAGCCCCCTGGACACCTCGAGATCGGCGGCGAGTTCACGGCTGGACGGAAGCCGGGTGCCGGGCACGAGCCGCCCGGAGCGCACCGCCTCGCGCAGCGCCGCCTGCAGGGAACGGCCACGCGCGCGTGCCGGTGCCGAGGCGGCCGGCAGGAGCAGCTCCCAGGCGGCGGCCCAGGCCGCTGATCCGGACGCAGCCGGATTGGTCCCCGATGGAGTCATGAAAGTGGACCTTAAACCGGACCGATGCCGTTCATAGCGTCGCCTGCATGAACGCCACCACCATCAGCGCCACGAGTGGCCCCGCGAGCGGGAGAATGCGCGGGTCGCTGCTCGCGGCCACCGCCTGTCTCCTTGTCGGAGGCTCCTTCACGGCCAACAGCGTCCTGGTCCACTACCCGTACGCGGGCGGTCAGTTCCTGCGCTATGCAGTGGCCTGCCTGCTGCTCCTGCCTGTGGTCGGACGAGGCGGCGCGGCACCGCTGCGGGAGCTGACCCCGCGCCAGTGGACACGGCTCGCGCTGCTCGCGGCCGTCGGCATGGTCGGCTTCAACCTCGCCGTGCTCGCGGCCGAACGCACCGCGGAGCCCGCGGTTCCGGGGGTCTTCGTGGGCTGCGCACCGGTGGTTGTGGCCGTTCTCGTGCCACTCCTGGAAGGCCGTCGGCCCCAACGCCCGGTCCTGTACGGCGCGTTGCTCGTCGCCGTCGGCGCCGTCGCGATCCAGGGGTGGGGGCGTACCGACGGGATGGGCATCGCCTTCTCCTTGTGCGCGCTCATCGGAGAGGTGGGCTTCGCGGTCCTGGCCGTGCCCGTGCTGCGGCCGCTCGGACCACGGCTGATGTCGGCCACGGTGTGCGGGCTCGCGGCGGTCGAATCGGCGGTGGCCGGGGTGATCGTCGACGGCCGCGCGTGGGTGCGTACGCCGGACACCGGCGAACTCGCCGCCCTGCTGTGGCAGGCGGCGGTCGTCACGGTCATCGGCTTCGTCTGCTGGTACATGGGCATGCAGCGGATCGGCGCGGAGCGCGCCACGCTCTTCTCCGGCCTCATCCCCGTCGCCGCTGCCTGCACCGCCCCGCTCGCCGGAACCGGCTCCTACGGGGTGGCACAGGCCGCGGGCAGCGCGCTGGTGGGCGCCGGAGTCGCCCTGGGATCGGGTGCGTCGACCCTGCGGGCGCGGAGGTCAGCGGCTGCCGTCCAGGATGACCCGCGCCACGAGCGCCGGGTCGTCGTTCATCGGGACGTGCCCGCAGCCGGGCAGCCGGACCAGCCGGGCGCGCGGCATGACGTACTTGGCGCGGATCCCCTGGCGGCGTACCAGGATCCGGTCCCGAGTGCCCCACGCCACCGTGACCGGCAGTCCGGGGAGGTTCTCCGTGAACTGGACGGCGGTGCCCGCCCTGAGCGTCTCGGAGAATCCCTCGGCCCTGGCCAGTGCGAGCGTCTCGGCGACGACCGCTTCCGGTGAACGCCGCTCGGGGCGGGCGTAGATGGTGCTGGTCAGCACCGTGCGCCCGGCCGCCGAACGCGACAACCGCTCGACCACCGGCAGCGGCATGCTCCGCGCGGCCTGTCGCATCGCCACCAGGACACCGAAGGCGTACCGCCGCTCGACCGGCGACCAGAAGCCCGCGGGCGCCAGTGCGGTGACGGACCGTACGAGCTTCTCGCGGCCCAGCGACAGGGCCAGCAGCCCACCCAGGGAGTTGCCCGCGACATGCGGGCGTTCGAGCTCCAGGGCCTCGCACAACGCGCCGAGCACGGTGTTCATCGTCGGTAGATCGTGGGCGAAGCCGTCGGGCAGCGCGGGGGAGTCGCCGCAGCCGGGCAGGTCCACCGCGATCACGTCGCGCTCGGCCGCCAGGATGTCCACGACCGGGTCCCAGGCCTGACGGTGGTGGCCTATCCCGTGCAGCAGCAGTAGCGGTTCGCCGGTCCCCACGCGCGCGTACGAGAGGGGCACGGACCGCGGGCCGCGCGGGGAAGGGACGGTGAGGGTGACCGTGGCGGACATGGAACTGCTCCTCGTCTGGGGACAGGGCCGACTTATAGACAGCTTGTCAGCAATTGCTACCGGCGGGTAGCCCCACGGGTCGTCGACCTGATGGCCGTACGCACTCAACTCGTCCTGCGCACACCCAGGTTGACCTCGGTTCGACCCGTGTACGGCCGGGGTTCGACGTGCGCACGGCCGGATTCGCAGGGCGCGGCCGGCATCGCCTGGACACGACCGGTCTCGTCGGATGGGATGGTGCCGTGGCTCCCGACATCGACACCGCGACCAAGGTCTTCGAAGAGCACCGTCCCGTCCTGACGGGCGTCGCCTACCGCATGCTCGGCCGGGTGGCCGACGCGGAGGACGTGGTCCAGGACGCATGGCTGCGCTGGTCGGGCGCCGACCGTACCGAGGTGCGCGAGCCCCGCGGCTACCTGGTGCGCATCACCACCCGGCTCGCCATCGACCGGCTGCGTCAGATCCGGTCGCGCAACGAGTCCTATGTGGGGCCGTGGCTGCCGGAGCCGTACGTCACCGACTTCGGCGACGCCGTGCCGGACGCGGCCGAGCGGACCATGCTCGCCGACTCCGTCTCGCTGGCCGTGCTCGTCGTCCTGGAGTCCCTGTCGCCGCTGGAGCGCGCGGTATTCGTGCTCCGGGAAGCCTTCGGGTATCCGTACGCGGACATCGCCGCCATCCTGGAACGCGGTGAGACCGCGGTGCGGCAGTTGGCCGGGCGGGCCCGCAGGCACGTCGACGAGAAGCGGCCGCGCTACGAGGTCGACCCCGCCCTGCAGCGCGACCTCACCGAGCGGTTCCTCGCCGCGGCGCTCGAGGGCGACCTGGAGGGACTGATGTCCCTGCTGGCCCCGGACGCGCGGCTGGTGGGCGACAGCGGCGGCCGAGCCAAGGCTCCGCTGCACGTCATCGAGTCGGCCGACAAGGTGGGCCGTTTCCTTCTGGGCGCCTCCCGCAAGCGCGTCCCGGACATGTCGTTCCGGTTCCTGGAGATCAACGGCGGCGTCGCGCTGCTGACCCTGTCCGCGGGCAAGCCCGACAGCGTGTTCCAGGTGGCCGTCGTCGACGGCCGAATCCAGTGCGTCTACATCGTGCGGAACCCGGAGAAGCTGTTGGCCCTCGCCGACGCCTGACCCGCCGTCTCATGAAAGCCGCATGAACGCTCAGCGGCACCACTCCTGTGCGATCCGTGACGGCTGGGATCGTGGATTGGTCTTGACCAAGGGTGGGGGCCGTCCTATGGTCGCAGACATAGTGCAGGAACCTTTAATAAATAAGGCCTTTAAAAACAGCCGAGTTGCGGGGATTGCGGAGGACAGGGTGGGGACCACGCAGTTGGATACGGTGCCGGAGCCGAAGTACTGGCATCTCAGGACCGTGCTCAGTGAGGCGCTGGACTCCGAGTTCTCGGTGGGCGAGATCCTTCCCAACGAGCGTGATCTCGCCGCACGGTTCGGAGTCGCCCGAGCCACGCTCCGCCAGGCCCTGGAGCAGCTCGAACTCGAAGGCCGGCTGCAACGCCGCCGCGGGGTCGGCACGACCGTGGCCCCGCCGCGCATGGGCGTGGCCGTGGAATCCGAGCAGCACGCGTGGCCGGGCGCGTTCGGCGACGCCTGGCAGCCCATCGACTGCACGGCGGCGGTTCCGCCCGCGGCAGTGGCCGACATCCTGGAGACCGTCCACGACGAGCAGGTACTCACCGTGCGCCGCTCCCGGGTGACGCACGGCCAGCCCGTCGCCGCCGAACTGCTCTACATCCCGGCCTCGTCGGTGCCCGAGCTCTCCGGCATCGACGCGCCCTCGGGAGTGGCACGCGCGCGTGCCGTGCTCCGCGAACTCCAGCGCCTGGAGCTGGAGGGCCAGGACCGCGCCGTGGAACTCGGCTCGGCCCGCGCGGAGGACGCCAAGGAACTCGACCGGCTCCCGGGCGCCCCCGTCCTCGTCGTCACCACCCGCTTCCTCACCAAGGGACGGACCGCGGCGCTCTCCGTCGCCACGTACCGTGCCGACACCTGCCGACTGACCTTCGGCGACACGGGCGGCGTGGAGATCCATCACGACTCGGAGCGCCGGGCTTCCTGAGAGCTGCGGTCGCGGTGCTCCTCAGCGTCGTGCTGTCACCGTGCCCTCCACAGCGAACAGTTGCTCCTCCACGTGGTCGAGGGCGAGGCGCAGCGCCCCCGTCGCCACGGCGGCCTCGCCCAGGAGGGACAGCGCGACCCGCGGCGGCCGCAGACAGTAGCGCGCCAACTCCTTGCGCAGCGGCTCCAGTACATCGTCCATGCCCGCCGCCCAGCCGCCGATCACGACGAGCTCGGGGTCGAGGGCCAGAACGAGCGCGGCCACGTCGTGCACCAGACGCTGCATGAAGCGCTCGACGGCCGCCCGGGCCCGCTGGTCGCCCTCACGCGCCTGCGCGAAGACCGCCGCGACCGCCTGCTCGTCCAGCGGATGCAACGGCTCGCCGGTCGTGGACAGCAGCGTCTCCGGAGTCGCCTCGCGCCCCAGCAGATGCAGCGCGCCGATCTCGCCGGCCGCGCCCCCGTAACCCCGGTGCAGACGTCCGCCGATCAGCGACCCGGCTCCCGGGCTCAGCCCGGCCAGCACGAACACCACGTCGTCGGACTCGGTGGCCGCGCCCTTCCAGTGCTCGGCGACCGCCGCGGCGTTGGCGTCGTTCTCCACGAGGACCGGGCATTTGAAGGAGCGGCGCAGCCGCTCGCCCAGGGGCAGGCCCGTCCACTCCGGCAGCGCCGTGCCCAGACGCACGGTGCCGTCCGCCTCGACGATGCCGGGTGTGCCCACACCGACCGCCCGCAGGGAACCGCGGGCGACGCCCGCGCGGCGCAGCAGCTCGGCGACGGCGGTGCGCAGCCGGTCGAGCCGTTCGTCCGCCGAAGCCGTCTCGTCGACCTCCTTGGCCGTGGTGCCCAGGATCCGGCCGTCCAGGTCCGCGAGGAGCACGGCCACCTGATGCGGTCCGACATCGAGGCCCAGCAGATGGCCCGCCTCCGCCCGGAAGCGGTACCGGCGCGCGGGTCGGCCCTGGCGCCGGGCGGCGCCCTCCTCGGCCGCGGTCTCGACGACGAGACCGGCCTCGATGAGCCCCTCGACGACGCCCTCGACGGTGGGCCGGGACAGTCCGGTCACACGGGTGATCTCGGTGAGGGTCGCGAAGTCCGTGGCGCGCAGCGCGTGCAGTACCACCGCGGAGTTGATCCTGCGCAGCAGAGAGGGATCCCCACCGGTCAGCCGTCCCACAGCCCCGTCCTCCCAGCTCGTGCGCGTGTTGGCGGGGATCGTACTCGGCGCGGACGGCCTCGGCGAGTGCAGGCAGGCGGCCTCCTGGCGGCCGGCCATGATCAGCCGGGCGCCACGAACCCCGACTCGTACGCCGCGATCACCGCCTGCGTCCGGTCCCGCGCCCCCAACTTCGCCAGTACGGCGCTGACGTGGGACTTCACCGTCTCGGTCCCGACGATCAGTTGCGCGGCGATCTCCGCGTTCGACAGACCCCGGGTCATCAGTCGCAGCACCTCGGCCTCGCGCTCGGTCAGCGACGCCCGCTCCAGCGCCGCTCGGGCCGCTGGATTCCCGTCCCTCTCACCGTCCCCGTACTCGGCGGCCAGCTGCCGCACCGAGGCCGGGAACAGCAGCGACTCGCCCTCGGCGACCAGCCGCACCGCGTGCACGATCTCCGCCGGCCGCGCCCGCTTCAGCAGAAACCCGTCAGCGCCCGCGCGCAGCGCCTCGTACACGTACTCGTCGTTCTCGAAGGTCGTCACCACGAGGATCTTCGGTGGCCGGTCGACGGTCCTCAGCACAGCGCGCGTGGCCTCGATGCCGTCCAGGAGCGGCATGCGCACATCCATGGCGACGACGTCCGGGCGCAGCTGCCGCACCAGCGGGATCACCGCGGCGCCGTCGGCCGCCTCGCCGACGACCTCGATGTCGGGCTGCGCCGACAGGACGGCACGCAGGCCCGCTCGTACGAGAGGTTCGTCGTCGACGAGCAGAACGGTGATCGGCACCCGGCCAGGGTAGATCAGCGCATCGGCAGCTGGACATGCACCTGCCAGTCACCCTCGTCCGGGCCGGTCCGCGCCTCGCCGCCGAGCAGCGCGGCGCGCTCCCGTATGCCCCGCAGACCGCTGCCCGCTCCGGGCCCGGATATATCCGCCGTCAGCGGATTGCGCACCTCCAGGGACAGGGCCTGGTCCTCGACCGCGATACGGACCCGGACGGGTACGGCCCCCGCATGCCGCAGCACATTGGTGAGCGACTCCTGCAGGATGCGATAGCCCTCGCGCGAGACCGGGCCGGGCACGCTCGCCAAGGGCCCCGTCACCTCGGCGTCGACCTTCGCCCCTGAGGCGCGCGCCGACTCCAGGAGCCGGTCGGCCTCCGCCAGCGTCGGGCGGCCGCTCACGGGCCGCTCCGACTCGCGCAGCACGCTCAGCACTCGCTCCAGGTCCTCCAGCGCGGCGCGGCCCGTGTCCTCGATGGCGCCCAGAGCCCGGTCGGTGAAGGCAGGGTCGCCCGCCGCCCGCGCGGCACCCGCCTGCACGACAGCCACGGTCAGCGCGTGGCCGATCGAGTCGTGCAACTCCCGGGCGATCCGTGTGCGCTCCAGGAGCCGCTCGGTGCGTTCCTCCAGAGCCGTCAGCCGCTCGGCGGCCGAGGGCCCGAGGAGACGCCGCGCGATGGCCGTGATCAGCTCGCCGAGACCGACCACCGCCCCGTACAGGACGATGAGCGGCAACGGCACGAACAGCGCGTATGCCCAGTGAGGGCGCGCTTCCGAGAGGAGCGGGACATCGTCCGGCACATGCCCGAAGGGGAGCTGGGCCAGCACCAGGGCGAGAACCGGCAGCCAGACGGTGGCCATTCCGGCCACCCACCCGAGGGCCATGCGCGCTTCCAGCCACAGCACGGTCCGCAGCCGGTCCCGCCAGGTGGCAGACGGCGCGACGGTGATCGACGCGTCCTGGCGGCCCTGTTCGCCCGGCGTCAGCAGTAACTGCGCCTGCACACCCTCGCCCAGGCGCACCGAGGGGATCAGCCCCAGCGGAAGCAGCACGAGCGCGGGCACCCATGGCTTGGTCTGGTCGATGAACATCCACACGCTGACGAACAGCATGGGAACCCACAGGTGCAGCAGACGGGTGTACGTCGTCCCGCTGATCAGCGGGCGCAGCAGGCGGGTCATTCCGTCATCGTGACAGCCGCCACTGACAACGGGCCTCCCCCGAGCGAGGGAGACACTCTCCACGGGCGGGGGATGCCCGGACCCCGGCCCGCCCGCCAGCCTTGAGCCATGACCAGCATCGACGTCCAAGACCTCACCAAGGAGTACGGCGCCACACGCGCCGTGGACCGGCTGACCTTCAGTGTCGCGCCGGGCCGGGTCACCGGCTTCCTCGGTCCCAACGGCGCCGGCAAGTCCACGACCATGCGTCTGGTGCTCGGCCTGGACCGGCCGACGTCCGGAACCGCCACCCTCGGCGGCCGCCCGTACACGACCTTCGACGAGCCGCTGCGCCACGTCGGATCGCTGCTCGACGCGCAGGCCGCGCACGGATCGCGCACCGCTCGCGACCATCTGCGCGCCCTCGCAGCGAGCAACCGCATCCCGGAGCACCGTGTGGACGAGGTCCTGGAGGAGGCGGGGCTCGCGTCGGTCGCGCGGCGCCGCGTGAAGACGTACTCCCTCGGAATGCGCCAGCGCCTGGGCATCGCCGCCGCTCTCCTGGGCGACCCACCGGTGGTACTGCTCGACGAGCCGTCGAACGGTCTCGACCCCGAAGGCATCATCTGGATCCGGGAGTTGATGCGGCGACTGGCCCGAGAGGGCCGCACCGTCCTGGTCTCCAGCCACCTCATGAACGAGACCGCCTCCTTCGCCGACCACCTGATCGTCCTCGGCCGCGGCCGTCTCCTCGCCGACACACCCATGCGGGAGTTCATCCACGCGCGCGTGCAGCCCCGCGTACGGGTGCGCACCACGGAAGGCGAGCTGCTCGACGGTCTGCTGAAGCTCCACGGCTTCGAGGCCGTCGCAGGCGATGACGGCCGCTGGACCGTGTACGACGCGCGCGTGGAGGACATCGGCCGCCTCACATCGGACGCGGGCCTGCCGATCCTCGAACTCGCCGCCGAGGAAGGCACCTTGGAGCAGGCGTACCTCGACCTGACGGCCTCGGAGGCCGAGTTCACCGCATCCGCATCCGCATCCGCATCCGCAACTCCCGCCCCATCGCAGGAGGCCTGACCATGGCGTTCGCCCCCGTACTCCACTCCGAGTGGATCAAGATTCGCAGCCTGCGGTCGATGATCTGGGCCCTCCTCGCGATCGTCTTCACCACCGCGGCCTTCTCCGCCCTCGCCGGGCTCGACTCCGACGGCGACGACTTCGACCCGTTGTACTCGGCGCTCTTCGGGATCAACTTCGGCCAGGCCGCGGCGGTCGCCTTCGGGGCGACGGCCGTCTCGTCCGAATTGCAGGGTGGCGCCCTCAGGCTCTCCCTGGCCGCCGTGCCCCACCGGAGCCTGTGGTTCGCGGCCAAGATGGTCGCGGTCGGCGTACCGGCTCTGGCCGTCGGGCTGGTCACCGGGTTCGTGAGCCTGGCCGTCGGCACGGCGGTCCTCGGCGACAAGACAAGCGGACTCGCGGCGGCCGAAGGGCTGCGCGGCGCCGTGGGCTGCGGCATCTACCTCGCCATGATGGCCCTGCTGGCCGCCGGCCTGACCGCCCTGCTGCGCAGCGGAGTCGCGACCCTGAGCATCCTGATCCCGTTCCTGCTCATCGCGTCGTTCGTCATCGGGGGAGTGTCCGGCGGAATCGCCGACTTCCTGCCGGACAAGGCGGGGCAGGTGATCCTCCACGAGACGTCGGAGGGGGCCCTGGGGCCATGGACCGGGCTGGCGGTGACCGCCTGCTGGACGGCGGCAGCGCTGCTGGCGGGGGCGTGGAGTGTGCGCCGCCGCGATGCGTGAGTGAGCGTCACCCCTGCTGGGGCGCTGCCCATTGTCAGTGGGACGGGCTTTACTGGATCACATGAGCATCGCGCGGCATCTCGCCACGATCGACTTGCTGTGCACCCGGGACTTCCCCGCGGAGCACGGCAGGTCGGACGTGGGCACCGAAGGCCCCGGGTACCACATAGCGGAGTTACAAACGAGCGCCGACTTCTGGGACGACGACGGTACGGAACGGGAGGAGACCGAGACGCAGTACGAGCTGGAAAGGGACGGCCTGTCGGAGCGACTGACCGAACGCTGGGGCGCGCCGCAGGTCTTCAGCCTGTGGAGTGTCTTCAACCGGTCCATGGACGGCGAGGACATACCTGAGCCCTGGGTGGTGCTCAGCTCGCATGTGCCGGACGTACACCTGTGGAAGGAAGACGGCCGCGGACGCTGGGTCGCCCTGGGTATCTCGCAGTCTGACAAGGAGCTGCCGTTCCAACTCGTGGCCGTGGTCACGGAGATGGACCCGCCCTGAGCTTCCGTCCCTGAGCATCTGCCCTGAGCGTCAGGCCTCGGCGGCCACGCGCAGCCGCGCGAACTCCTCCGCCATCGTCGCCGCCGTCCAATGCGCGTTCAGCCCACTCGGGTTGGGCAGCACCCACACGCGCGTTTCACCGATCGCCCGCACCTGAGGGCCGACAACGGCCTTGCGGTCGCTGAACGCCGCCCTGTACGCGGTGATGCCCACCACGGCCAGCCACCGCGGCCGCAGCGACTCGACCTTGGCGGTGAGCAGGCGCCCGCCCTCGGCGTACTCCTCGTTCGTCAGCTCATCGGCGCGAGCGGTCGCCCGTGCCACCACGTTCGTGATCCCGAGCCCGTGCGACAGCAACTCGCCCTGCTCCGAAGGCTTCAGCAGCCGTGGCGTGAACCCGGACAGATGCAGTACCGGCCAGAACCGGTTGCCGGGACGGGCGAAGTGGTGGCCCGTGGCCGCTGTCATCAACCCCGGATTGATGCCGCAGAACAGAACGCGGAGGCCGTCCGCGACGACATCCGGCACGAGCCGGTCGCGGGCGGCCTCCAGGTCCGCGGAGGTCGGACGCGTCAGAGGATCGCCCCCGGCGTGTAGCCCGCGGCCTCCGGGTGCTGCTTCACGATTGCCTCGATCCGGCCGACCACCGCGGTCACCTGGCCGGCGGCCGCGCCGGTGAAGGACAGCTTGTCCGCCATCAGCGCCTCTAGCCCGGCCCGGTCCAGCGGGATCCGGTCGTCGGCGGCGAGCTTGTCCAGCAGTTCGTTGCGCTCGGCGCCCCGCTCGCGCATCGCGAGGGCGGAGGCGACGGCGTTCTCCTTGATGGCCTCGTGCGCGACCTCACGGCCGACACCCGCTCGTACCGCACCCATCAGCACCTTCGTCGTGGCGAGGAACGGCAGATAGCGGTCCAGTTCACGGGCCACGACCGCGGGGAAGGCGCCGAACTCGTCGAGCACCGTGAGGAACGTCTCCAGCAGGCCGTCCAGTGCGAAGAACGCGTCGGGCAGCGCGACACGGCGCACCACCGAGCAGGACACGTCGCCCTCGTTCCACTGGTCGCCCGCCAGCTCGCCCGTCATCGAGGCATAGCCGCGCAGGATCACCATCAGGCCGTTGACACGCTCGCAGGAGCGGGTGTTCATCTTGTGCGGCATCGCCGAAGAGCCGACCTGCCCCGGCTTGAAACCCTCGGTCACCAGCTCGTGCCCGGCCATCAGACGGACCGTCTTGGCGAGCGAGGACGGAGCCGCGGCCAGCTGCACCAGGGCGGTGACGACCTCGTAGTCGAGCGAGCGCGGGTAGACCTGGCCGACCGACGTGAACGCCTGCGTGAAGCCCAGGTGCCGAGCGATCCGCTGCTCCAGCTCGTCGAGCTTCGAGGCATCGCCGCCCAGCAGGTCGAGCATGTCCTGAGCCGTTCCGACCGGGCCCTTGATGCCCCGCAGCGGGTAGCGGCCGAGCAGCTCCTCGACCCGGCCGTACGCGACGAGCAGCTCGTCGGCGGCGGTCGCGAAGCGCTTGCCGAGCGTGGTGGCCTGCGCGGCGACATTGTGCGAGCGGCCGGCCATGACCAGCTCGCCGTACTCACCGGCCAGCTTGCCGAGCCGTGCCAGGACGGCCACCGTGCGGTCGCGCATCAGTTCCAGCGAGAGCCGGATCTGCAGCTGCTCGACATTCTCCGTGAGATCGCGGGAGGTCATGCCCTTGTGCACGTGCTCGTGCCCGGCGAGGTCGTTGAACTCCTCGATCCGCGCCTTCACATCGTGCCGCGTGACCTTCTCACGCTCGGCGATCGAAGCCAGGTCGACCTGGTCGAGGACGCGCTCGTAGTCGGCGAGGGCGGCATCCGGCACCTCGATCCCGAGGTCCTTCTGCGATCGCAGCACAGCGAGCCAGAGCTGACGCTCCAGCCGCACCTTCTGCTCGGGGGACCACAAGGTGGCGAGCTCGGCCGAGGCATAGCGGCCGGCGAGGACGTTCGGGATACGGGGCTTTGCGGGCGCGGGAGTCACGTGTAGGGAGTTTACCTGCCGGCCGACGCGGCCCATGCACGCCCACTCGGTCCATAAGGCGCAGGTCAGAGGCCCACGGCCGCCCCACCCGCCGATTGTTCAGGCCGCCGAGAACTTGGCGACGTACTCGTCGATGCCTGTTCCATCAGCTGGAGCGCGCGTCGCTGGACATCGAGCTGCCGGTCGGCGTGCTGTGCGATCAGCCACGCCGCACGTGCGGCCTTCCTCGCCGACCACGCACCCCTAGGAGGCGTCGGCGAGCTCGGCCAGGATGTCGGCGTGGCACAGTTCGGGAGTGCACCAGCAGGCCAGCGTCTTGCCGCGCAGCTCGGGCACCAGGTCGAGGAGTTCGGGGCGTTCGAGGAGGTACGCCCGGTACTTGGCCATGACCTCGGCGCGGGTGCCGTCCCGCTTCTTCTTGGCGCTGTCGGGGGTGAACGGGTTGTTGAGCGGGTGCTCGGGAAGGTCCCAGCCGCCCCTGGTCCAGCGGCGGCCGACGTAGACGAGGTCCGCGGGGGCGTCCTCCAGCCGGGGGCCGAAGTCGTGCATGCGGCCCTTGAGGTTGATCACGGTGGTGGTCACGCGAGGCTCCCTTCGCTGCGCCGGGCGACGAGCCGATCATGCGACACGTGGTCCGCCGGCGCCACCGGGTGCTTCGTGCGCCGGGTCGCCGACCCCTCCCTCGTCGCCGCTCCCTCGTCGGCCTCTCTCTCGTCGTTCCTGCCTACGCCGTCGGCCCGTCGTACGGCAGCAGGTCGGGGCGCTTGGCCGGGCGGCCGTCCCCCGAGGAGCGGCCGGTGAGACGTCGTCCGATCCATGGCAGCAGGTACTGCCGGGCGAAGCGGACGTCGGCGGTCCGGCGGGCGCTCCACCCGGGCGGCGCGGTGGGCGGCATCGGGGCACGCCAGTCGGCGTCCTGTGCTTCGTACCCGAGCGTCTGCCACACCGCCTCCGCGACCCGGCGGTGCCCTTCGGACGTCAGATGCAGCCGGTCCACGTCCCACATGCGGGGATCGGTGAGCGAGGGCGCGCCGTAGAGGTCGACCACCAGGGCGCCGTGCCGGGACGCAAGGTCGTCGACGCAGGCGAACAGCTCCTCCATGCGCGGCCGGAACCGTTCCAGTACCGGACCCTGGCGTCCCGGGCTGCGCATCAGCACGAGTTGCTTGCACGAGGGGGCGAGACGCTCGACGGCCTCCTCCATGAGTCCACGGACCCGGCCCATGTCGCACTTGGGGCGCAGCGTGTCATTGAGGCCGCCCACCAGCGTGACGACGTCCGGCTGCATCGCCGCCGCCACGTCCACCTGGTCGGCGACGATCTGTCCGATCAGCTTGCCGCGCACCGCGAGATTGGCATATCGGAAGCCGGGCGTCCGCGCGGCCATCCGCTCCGCGAGCAGATCGGCCCATCCGCGATACGAGCCGTCGGGCAATCGGTCCGACATGCCCTCGGTGAAGGAGTCGCCGACTGCGACAAGGCTGGTGTAGGTGGCATTCGTCTCCATGGCGACAGAGATGGTATCCGGTTCACATACCCATTGGTCGGGCGGCTGCCCGTCCTGTCAGAGACTTGCCGGGCCTGTCCCGATCACGCCGACTGCCCGAACAGCTCCCGCAGGACGTCCTCCATCGTCACCAGCCCCGCGAGGAGCCCGTCGCCACCCAGCACGGCCGCCAGATGCGTACGGCTGCGGCGCATCGCCGTGAGGACGTCGTCGAGTGGCGTGCCCTCGCGGACCTGCGGGATGGAACGCATGTCCGGGATGCGGAACGGGAGGTCGCGGGGCATGGCGTCCAGGGCGTCCTTGACATGGAGGTAGCCGACGATGCGGCGGCCGTCGTCCACAACGGGGAAGCGGGAGAAGCCGGATTCGGCGGACAGGGCTTCCAGCTCCTCCGGTGTGACGCCCACGCGCGCGTAGACCACGCCTTCCAGCGGGAGCACGACGTCCCGGACGGGGCGGCGCCCCAGTTCCAGGGCGTCGTGCAGCCTCTCCTGGGCGCGGTCGTCGATCAGGCCCGCCTCAGTGGAGTCCCTGACCAGGCGGGCGAGTTCGTCGTCCGAGAAGGTCGCGGACACTTCGCCCCTCACCTCGACGCGCAACAGCTTCAGCAGCCCGTTCGCGAAGGCGTTGATCGTGAAGATCACCGGACGCAGCGCCCGCGACAGCGCGACCAGCGGCGGGCCCAGCAGCAGCGCCAGGCGCACCGGCTCGGCGAGCGCGATGTTCTTCGGCACCATCTCGCCGAGGAGCATGTGCAGATACGTCGCCAGGGTGAGCGCGATCACGAACGACACCGCGTGTCCGGCGCCCTCCGGCACCCCCACCGCGTGGAACACAGGCTCCAGCAGATGGGCGATCGAAGGCTCCGCGACCACACCCAGGACCAGCGTGCACAGCGTGATGCCCAGTTGTGCGGCCGCCATCAGGGCGGACACGTGCTCCAACCCCCACAGCACGCTGTGCGCCCGGCGATCGCCCTTGTCCACATGCGGCTCGATCTGACTGCGCCGCACCGAGATCAGCGCGAACTCGGCGCCCACGAAGAAGGCGTTCACGACGAGCGTCGCCAGACCGATCAAGAGCTGTACGGCGGTCATCGCGTGTCCTCCTTCTTCTTCTTCTCCCTGTCGCTCTCGATCTCCCTGTCCCTCTCCCTCTTGTCTTCCTGCTCCTCCGGTCCTTGCCGCTCCTCCTGCTCCTCCCGCTCCCCGGTGAGCGGCGCGTGCAGCAGCACCCGAGCGGCCCGGTGCCCGGAGGCGTCTGTCACGTCTAGCTGCCAGCGAACGATCTCCAGGGAGTCGCCGACAGCGGGGATGCGGCCGAGTTCGGTCGCGACGAGTCCGGCCAGCGTCTCGTACGGCCCCTCGGGCACCCGCAGTCCGACCCGCGCGAGCTGGTCGGTGCGGACCGCGCCGTCGGCCGAGTACAGCGCCCGGTCGTCGTCGTCCGTGCCGGCCGGGGCCAGATCGGGCGTCTCATGCGGGTCGTGCTCGTCCCGCACCTCGCCGACGACCTCCTCGACGATGTCCTCCAGGGTGGCGACCCCGGCGGTGCCGCCGTACTCGTCGATGACGACGGCCATCGTGCGCTTCCCGGACAGCCGGTCCAGGAGCCGGTCGACGGTCAGTGACTCCGGTACGAGGAGGGGCTCGCGCATCAGCTGCGAGACGGGGCAGCGCGCCCGGCGCTCGGCGGGTACGGCCACGACGTCCTTGATGTGCGCGACGCCCACGACCGAGTCGAGGGTGCCGCGGTAGACGGGGAAGCGGGACAGCCCCGTCGCCCGCGTCGCGTTCGCCACGTCCTCGCAGGTCGCCTGGACTTCGAGGGCCATGACCTGAACCCGCGGCGTCATCACGTTCTCCGCGGTGAGATCCGCCAGGTTAAGCGTGCGCACGAACAGCTCGGCGGTGTCGGCCTCCAGGGCGCCCAGTTTGGCGGAGTGCCGGGCGAGGGCCACGAGCTCCTGCGGTCCGCGGGCCGAGGCCAGCTCCTCCGAGGGCTCGATGCCGAAGCGGCGTACGACACGGTTCGCGGTGCTGTTGAGGTGGGTGATGAATGGGTGGAACGCGGTGCTGAACCAGCGCTGCGGCGTCGCCACCCGCTTGGCCACGGCGAGCGGTGAGGAGATCGCCCAGTTCTTGGGAACGAGCTCGCCGACGACCATCAGCAGGACCGTCGAGAAAAGCGTCCCGAGGACCAGCGCGACGGACGGGGCCGCGGAGCGCGGCACGCCGAGCGCCTCCAGCGGACCCGCGATCAGCTTGGAGATGGACGGCTCGGCGAGCATACCGACGACCAGATTGGTGACGGTGATGCCGAGCTGAGCGCCGGACAGCTGGAAGGTGAGATTCCGTACGGCCTTGAGGGCGCCCGCGGCGCCCACCTCGCCGCGCTCGACGGCCCGCTCCAGCTCGCTGCGCTCGACCGTGGTCAGCGAGAACTCGGCCGCGACGAAGGCGCCACAGGCCAGCGAGAGCAGGACGGCCACGGCGAGGAGGAGCACTTCGGTCATCGGGTCACCTCCGTCCCATGGTCGGCCAGGGGCGCAAGGATCGCATGGTGCCGGCGGGGCGGGACGCCGTGCTGCCGGGTACCGGGGGGCTCGCCCATGGGCGGACGATCACACCTTTCGTAAGGGGGAGGACTCACTCATTGAGCGGCTTCACCCACCGCCGCCACCGCTCCTCGGGTGTGTACCCCGCCGCTCGCCACGCATGTTGGGCGGTCTCGTTCCGCTGCAGCACCATGGCGTCGCCACGGCGCCCGCCGAGGCGTACGAACCGCTCCTCCGCCGCGGCGAGGAGCGCCGAACCTACGCCCCGACGCCGCTGCTCCGGATGCACCGCGAGCCGGTACAGATGGCAGCGCCAGCCGTCGAAGCCCGCGATCACCGTGCCCACGAGTTCACCCTCATGCTCGGCCAGGATCAGCGCCTCGGGGTCGCGGGCGACGAGGCGCTCCACGCCGTCCCGGTCGTCGCTGATGCTCGTGCCCTCGGCGGCCACCTTCCAGAAGGCGAGTACGGCGTCGAGGTCCTCGGGCGTCGCGGCCCGTATCCGCAGTTCAGTCATGCGGTGATCCCACCACGGCCGGCGGGCCGTGGTGGGGGAATTTCACCCTCACTCGTGTGCGATGGCCGCCAGTACGTTCATGCGAGAGGCGCGCAACGCGGGCAGCAGCGCCGCCACGATGCCCACGACCGCCGAGCCCACCACGACCGCGATGATGGTGCCCCACGGTATCGCCAGCGCCTTCATGCCCTGCAGCGCCAGGACCTGTTGTACGCACACGCCCCACACGAGCCCGAGCGCGAGCCCGAGCACCGCGCCGAACACGGCGATCACCACCGACTCCAGACGGATCATCCGCCGCAGCTGCCTCCGGGAGAGACCGATCGCCCGCAGCAGCCCGATCTCGCGCGTGCGCTCCACGACCGACAGGGCCAGGGTGTTGACCACACCGAGTACCGCGATCACGATCGCGAGACCCAGCAGGGCGTACACCAGATAGAGCAGCACGGCGATCTGGTCACGGACCAGCTGCTTGTAGTCGGCCTGGTCGCGCACCTGCACCTGCGGATACGGATCGAGCGTCTTCTCCAGGCGCGAGCGCAGCGTGTCGACGGAGGTGCCCGAGGCCGCGTTCACGTACAGCGCGGAGTCCTGCCCGCCGGGCACGTACCGCTCGATCGTCTCGAAGCCGAAGTACAGCCCGCCCTGCATCCCGAAGCCCTCGGCGGAGTCCTGGTCGGTGAGTGCGGCCACCGTCAGTTCGGCCTTCCGGCCGGCCGGGAAGTCGACGGGGATCGTGCTGCCGACGCGTACGTCGTGGTCCTTGGCGAAGCCGGCGTCCATGGCGATGTTCCCGGGCGCGAGGGCGTCCGCCGTGTCGCCCTGCGCGTAGGTGACGTGGGCGACGTCGTCGAGCTGTGCGTCGTAGCCCGCGGCGGTGGTCTTGACGCGCTTGCCGTCCGGCAGCCGGACCGCGACCGGTGCGAACCGCTGGCGCACGACGAGTCCCGCGCCGTCCGTGTCGCGCACCTTCTGGGTGACCTCCTGCGGGAACGGCAGGAAGTTGCTGTTCTGGACGACGAAGTCGGCGCCCAGAGTCTTGTCGATCTGCTGGTCGAAGGACTCCGTCATGGACGCGCTCGCCACGGACATCCCGCCGACCAGGGCGAGGCCGACCATCAGCGCCGCCGCGGTGGCACCCGTGCGGCGCGGATTGCGCAGCGCGTTGCGCTGGCTCATCCGGCCGATCGAACCGAACACCGCGGGGAACAGTCCGCCGAGGACACGGATCACCGGACGTACGAGGAGTGGCCCCGCGATCACCGTCGCGACCAGCGTCAGCACGACGCCGAGGAGCAGCAGGGAGGAGGCGGACGCGGTCTCCGTGGCGGTCACACATCCGACCAGGGCGGCGGCGCCGAGCGCACCGACGATCAGTCCCACAACGGCGCGCACCCGCAACGGCCGTCCCATGCCGGCGATTTCGGCGTCCGCAAGCGCGGCCATCGGCGACACACCGGCCGCCCGCCGAGCCGGCAGATACGCCGCGACGAAGGTGACGCCGACCCCGACGACGTACGCCGAGACGGGAGTCACCCAGCCGATGACCATCTCGGTGGACTTGAGGTTCATGCCGAACACGCCCATGAGCTCGATCAGCCCGAGCGCGAGCCCGATCCCCGCGGCCAGGCCGAGCGTGGAGCCCACGAGACCCAGCAGGGTCGCCTCCGTGAGCACGGACCGGCGCACCTGCCGTCGGTCGGCGCCCAGGGCGCGCAACAGGCCCAGTTCACGGGTGCGTTGGGCGATCAGCATGGAGAAGGTGTTGACGATCAGGAACACCCCGACCAGCACCGCGATGCCGGCGAATCCGAGCATCACATACTTGATGACGTCGAGGAATCCGCCGAGTTGGGCGGTGGCGGACTCGGCCTGTTCGTCGGCGGTCTCCACCTCGTAGGTCCCGCTGCCGAGTTCGGCGGTGATGCGCTGCTTGAGGACGGCGTCGCTCACGCCGTCCGCCGCGTCGACCGCGATGCTGGTGGCCACGCCCGTCCGGCCCAGCAGCTCCTTCTGCGCGGTCGGGATGTCGAGGAAGACGAGCGCCGCACCGGGATTGGTGGTGGTGAAGGTCGCGATGCCGACGATCTTCACCTTGAACGAACCCGGCTGCGCGATCACGGTCAGCGTGTCACCGATGCGTACGTCCTTCTTGTCGGCCGTGTCCGCGTCGATCAGCGCCTCGCCGGGGCCCTTCGGCGCGTGGCCCGACGTCAGCTCCACGGGGCTGCGCTCGGTGACGTACCAGCCGGTGGCGATGGTGGGCGCGCCCGTGGTCGGGCCCACCGACTCGTTGTCGCGGTCGACGACGGTGACGTTCTCGACGGACACGTCCAGATGCGTGTCGGCGACCCCGTCCACCCGGGCGATGCGGTCCGCGATGCTCGCGGGCACGGTTTCGGTGGCCCCGGAGGGCATCTGTGAGTCGAGGTCGTCCCGCGGCAGCACCGTCACGTCGGCCGATGTCGACGCGAAGAGCCGGTCGAAGGTACGGGTCACCGTGTCCGAGAAGATCAGGCTGCCCGCGACGAACGCCACGGACAGGGTGACGGCCAGCGCCGAGAGCAGCAGCCGCCCCTTGTGTGCGAGGAAACTCCGGAGTGTCGCCTTCAGCACGACGGCCTGCCTCAGTCCTTGTCGGGGGAGATGTCGCGGACGGGATCCTGGCGGGGCTCGGCGGCCCGGTCAGGGGCGGTGCTCTCGGTGCTCCCGGTGCCCTCCTCGAACGGCCCCCGGATCGTGTCGAACCTCTTCATGCGCTCCAGCACGGCTTCCGCCGACGGCCGCGCCATCTCGTCCACGATCCGTCCGTCCCCGAGGAAGAGGACCAGGTCGGAGTGGGCGGCCGCGCCCGGGTCATGGGTGACCATGACGACGGTCTGGCCGAGGTTGTCGACTGCGTCACGCAGGAAGCCGAGCACCTCGAGCCCGGCCCGGGAGTCGAGGTTGCCGGTCGGCTCGTCCGCGAAGATCAGCTCGGGGCGCGAGGCGAGAGCGCGGGCACAGGCGACGCGCTGCTGCTGCCCGCCGGACAGCTGCGCGGGCCGGTGCTTGAGGCGGTCGCGCAGGCCCAGTGTGTCGATGACCTGGTTCAGCCAGCCCTCGTCGGGCTTCTGGCCGGCGATGTCCATGGGCAGCGTGATGTTCTCGGCCGCGTTCAGTGTCGGGATCAGGTTGAACGACTGGAACATGAAGCCGATCCGGTCCCGGCGCAGCCGCGTCAACTCGCGTTCCTTGAGCCCGGTGATCTCGGTGTCGCCCAGCCACACCTGGCCGGCCGAGACGGTGTCGAGCCCCGCCAGGCAGTGCATCAACGTGGACTTGCCGGAGCCCGAGGGGCCCATGACCGCGGTGAAGCGGCCGCGTGCGATGTCCACGTCGACCGAGTCGAGGGCGAGCACGGTGGTCTCGCCCGACCCGTACGCCTTGGTCAGGCCGCGGGCCCGGGCCGCGATGTCCCCGGCATCGGTGCGGCCGAGGGTGTGCTCCGCAGCAGGTGTGGACAAAGCCGCCTCCTATGTCGGACTTCGGTGTCCGCAGCGAGCCTAATGTGACCCGGGGCACACCCGGTATCCCTCAGAAGTCCCTAAGAAGGCCATGAGGTCTCCGTCGCAGGGTCTGCGCCCCTGAGATTCATGTAAGGGGCACCCTTAGGTGCCCTGAGGAGGTCCGAGACGGTCCGAGGAGGTCTGACGCGTCACGATGGCGGCCGGCAGGAGGCCCTTCCCTCTTGCCACTGCTAGCACCTTGGCGCTAGCTTCGAAGTATGGCGAAGACCCAACTGAACGTGCGCGTGGACGAGGGCACCGCCCGCGCCGCGCGCGAACGCGCCCTGGCTCGCGGCATGAGCGTCAACCGCTATATCGAAGAGCTGGTCAGACAGGACACCGGGGAAGCGGGCCACACCTTCGTGGAGGCCGCCGCCGACTTCATGAAGCAGTACGAGTCCGTGTTCGCCGAGGAGTTCGGCCCGGAGCGAGAAGGCCGTCGCTGAACCCTTGAACGTCAGAGTCGATATCGCCTGGCTGCTCATGGTCGCCGAACAGAAGACTCCCGGAGATCCCCAGGTCACCGACTGGGGAGCCCTCGTCGCCGCGGTCAGCCGGCACGAGGCGGAGATATTCGGCGTCCCCGTCTACGACACCCCGCACGCCCGCGCCGCCGCCCTGCTCCAGCTCCTGCTGCACGTCCCGGCGCTCGAACGCTCCAACGTGATGTTCGCGATGGCCGTCGCGTACGGCTATCTCGTCGCCAGCGGCCTGAAGGTCGTCACCTCGCCCGAACAGGTCCGCGAGCTCGCCCGCCTGGTGAAGACGGGCGACGCCACCGTGCAGGACATCACCCGCGAACTGCGCCAGTGGAGCCTCTAGGGGCCGTCGGTCCCCGAAAAGTCCTCGGCCTCGGGTGCCTCGGTTTCGGCCTCCGTCTCCTTCCCCTTCTCCTCCTTCTCCTTGAGGTCTGGGCGGCGCGCGGTGCCGAGGACGCAGTACGAGGTCGGCAGGCGCGGGCCCTTCTCGGGTACCAACAGCCGCCGGTACGGGCCCAGTTCGTACCCCGCGTCCCGCAGCGCGCCGACGATGTCCCGGCTCACGTGACAGCCGCCGAACAGCAGGGGCCACACGGTGTGGTCCAGGGCGCGCTGGGTGGCGGCCATCGCTGCGCCGCCGCCCTTTCCATGCTCGAAGAACCGCAGTTCGCCGCCCGGGCGCAGGACGCGGCGTACCTCGGCGAGGGCCCTCGGCAGATTTCGTACGCTGCACAGCACCAGTGACAGGACCGCCGCGTCGAACGCCTCGCTCTTGACCGGCAGCCCTTCCGCGACGCCCGGGACCACGTCGACCGGTACGTCGGAGCGCAGGGCCGCGGTCACCGCCAACTGCCGTAGCCTGCGCTCCGGTTCGATCGCCACGACCTCCGAGACCGTGCTCGGATAGTGCGAGAAGTTCAGGCCGTTGCCGGCGCCGATCTCGATGACGCGGCCGGAGAGCCCGGCGAGCAGGTTGTCGCGATGGGCGCCGATCGTGGGCTCGGCGGCCACGCTGGCCTTGGCGTAGAAGCGGGCGAACAACGGATGATGAACGGAATCCGGAGGAATTCGGCCGGACGGTGTGGTCCGGAAGCCGCGTGGTCGCATGGAGACCTCCCCTGGGCGACTGGGGTTACCGCGATTCTCCCCCAGGACGCCCCCACTCACCCGTCCATCGTGGAGCCGGCCGCGTCGTGGCCCGGCGAGTCGGCGGCCCATGGCGCGGCCTGCTCCGCCGTGAACGCGTCCGCGTCCCACGTCCCACCCAGCGGCGGCGCGAGCCAGTCCGACGCCGTCGCCCGGAAGACGGCGGGCCGCAGCCCTCCGACCCCTTCGGGAAGGGCCCCGAGCAGCGGTTCCCCGGCCACCACCGGTAGGTCCGCGAGGTTGCAGCGTGAGGCGAGGTCCGGATCGCGCGGCCAGCTGCCCACGACGACGCCGAGCAGGTCGAGTCGGCGGGCGCGCAGTTCGCGGGCGGTCAGTTCCGTCGTGTTGAGCGTGCCGAGTCCGGCGGAGACGACCACCAGGAGCGGCGCGTCCAGCAGGCGTGCCGCATCCGCCAACGTGCCGCCCCCGCCGTCGAACCGTACGAGCAACCCGCCCGCCCCCTCGACCAGCACAAGATCGTGCTCGGCGGCCAACTTGCCCGCCGCCTCGGCCACTTCGTACGGCCGGACCGGCGCCAGCCCAGCCCGGTGCGCGGCCGTGGCGGGGGCCAACGGGTCGGGATAGCGGGCGAGTTCGACCGCGGTCACCGCGCCCGCGAGCCAGGCCACCTCGTCCGCGTCCCCGCGCTCACCCGGCAGAACACCGGTCTGCGCGGGCTTGAGCACGGCCACGGAGCGTCCGGCGGCGACCGCCGCGGCGGCGACGGCGGCCGTCGTCACGGTCTTGCCGACCTCCGTGCCCGTGCCTGTGATCACCAGTACCGACATGTCACCCTTCCCGCGCCGCCGCGCACACCGCGGCCGCGATCCGTGCCACGTCCGCGTCCCCGGTGACGTAAGGAGGCATCGTGTACACGAGGTCCCGGAACGGCCGAAGCCACACCCCCTCGCGCACCGCCGCCCGCGTCGCCGCGGCCATGTCGACGGCGTGGTCCAGCTGTACGACACCGATGGCACCGAGGACACGTACGTCCCGAACACCCGGAAGGTCCGCGGCCGGAGCCAGCCCCTCCCGCAGCCCCGTCTCGATCCGCTTGACCTCGGTCTGCCAGTCCTGGCCGAGGAGCAGCTCGATGGAGGCACAGGCGACGGCGGCGGCGAGCGGATTGCCCATGAAAGTCGGGCCGTGGGCGAGCACCGGGACCTCACCCCGCGAGATCCCCTCCGCGACGCCTGACGTGCACAACGTGGCCGCCATCGTCATATAACCGCCGGTCAGTGCCTTGCCCACACACATCACATCGGGCGTCACGCCCGCGTGGTCGGCCGCGAACAGCGCACCCGTGCGCCCGAAGCCGGTCGCGATCTCGTCGAACACGAGCAGTACGCCGTGGGCGTCGCACGCCTCGCGCAGCACCCGCAGATACGCGGGGGAGTGGAACCGCATCCCGCCCGCGCCCTGGACCACCGGCTCCACGATCACCGCGGCCAGCTCGTCGGCGTAGGACTCGATCAGCGTGCGCAGTCCGTCCGCGTACGACTCCTCGTACTCGACCGGAGGCGGATCCGCGAACACCTGCCGGGGCAGTACCCCCTGCCACAGCTCGTGCATCCCGCCCTCGGGGTCGCACACCGACATGGGCTGCCAGGTGTCGCCGTGGTATCCGCCGCGCCAGGTCAGCAGGCGCTGCTTGCGCGGGTGGCCGAGGGAGCGCCAGTACTGGAGGCACATCTTGACCGCGACCTCGACCGAGACCGAGCCGGAGTCGGCGAGGAACACATGCTCCAGACCTTGAGGCGACATATCGACAAGGTGCTTCGCCAGCCGCACGGCGGGCTCGTGCGTGAGCCCGCCGAACATGACGTGGCTCATCCGCCCGAGCTGGTCGCGCGCCGCGTCGTTGAGCACGGGGTGGTTGTAGCCGTGGATGGCGGACCACCACGACGACATGCCGTCCACGACTTCGGCTTCGTCGTCGACGCCATCCGCCGTGCGCAGCTTCAGACGTACGCCGCTCGCCGACTCCACGACGAGCGGCTCCTGCCGGCCGGGCATCGGCCCGTACGGGTGCCAGACGTGCCGCCGGTCCAGGTCGAGCAGCTCGCGTACGGGAAGCACGGGCAGGTCAGGCATTGGGCGCGAGATCCGTTCCGGCACCCCGGCGGCGTACGGAGACCAGGTCCGTACGCGCCTCGGAGACCTTCTCGGCGGGAACGGAACCGCACACACCGCCCCCGTCGTGCGCACCGCAGCCCGCGCTCTCCGAAGAGCCGCAAGCGCCCGCCGCCAGCCGGTGCTCCGGCAGCGTCACCTGGTCCGTCCCCTCCACCTCGAACCCGGCGTCCGCGATCATCTCCAGGTCGGCCTTGCCCGCCTGGCCCTCACTGGTCAGATAGTCGCCGAGGAAGATCGAGTTGGCGAGGTGCAGGGCGAGCGGCTGCATCGTACGGAGATGAACCTCGCGGCCGCCCGCGATGCGCACCTCGACGTCCGGGCAGACGAAACGGACCATCGCGAGGATGCGCAGACAGCGCTGCGGGGTGAGGTTCCACTCCTTGGCGAGGGGAGTGCCCTCGAAGGGGATCAGGAAGTTCACCGGAACGGAGTCCGGATCCAGCTCGCGCAGCGCGAAGACGACGTCGACGAGGTCCTCGTCCGTCTCGCCCATCCCGGCGATCAGGCCCGAGCAGGCGGACAGGCCTGCCTCGTGTGCCTTCTGGACCGTGGCCACACGGTCCGCGTAGGTGTGGGTGGTCGTGATGTCCCCGTACGTCCCCTCGGACGTGTTGAGGTTGTGGTTGTACGCGTCCGCACCCGCCGCGCGCAGCCGCTCGGCCTGGCCGTCGGAGAGCAGACCGAGACAGGCGCACACCTCGACGCCCTCGTTCTGGTCCTTGATCGCCTTGATGGTGTCCGAGACCCGGTCGACGTCCCGGTCCGTCGGGCCGCGCCCGCTCGCCACCAGGCAGACCCGCTTGGCGCCGCCCGCGAGCCCGGCGGCCGCGGCCTCGGAGGCCTGGTCGGGCTTCAGCCAGGTGTACTTGAGGATCTCCGCCTTGGAGCCGAGGCGCTGCGAGCAGTAGGAGCAGTCCTCGGGACACAGGCCCGACTTCAGGTTGACCAGATAATTGAGTTTCACCCGTTGGCCGAACCACTGCCTCCTTACCTTGCCGGCCGCGGCCACCACATCGAGGAGTTCGTCGTCGGAGGTGGCCAGTACGGCCAGTGCCTCGTCGCGGGTCGGCACCTCGCGCCGAAGCCCCTTGTCCACCAGCGTGTTCAGCAGGTCCATAGGGTCCGATCCTGGCCTATCCGACCGCGCCGGGCAAAGGAGAGTTCGTACAACAGAGGCCGTTCGACGTGTGGTTTTTTCCACACCCTGGGTGGCTGGTCAGCCCGCTAGGGTCTGTGCAGTGCCTACAAAAAGCGCATCTTCATGGCCCGGAGGACACATGGCGGAATCGCCGTTCGCATGGATCGACGAACAGGCGCGTGCGCGTCGCCGGGCCGGGCTCGTTCGGACCCTGCGCCCGCGCCCCGCGGACACCCCGCTCCTCGACCTCGCGAGCAACGACTACCTGGGCCTGGCCCGGCACCCCGAGATCACCGAGGCCGCCGCGCGCGCCGCGCGGGAGTGGGGCGGTGGCGCCACGGGCTCCCGGCTCGTCACGGGCTCCACCGAACTGCACGCCGAACTCGAACGTGAGCTCGCCGAGTTCTGCGGCTTCGAGTCCGCGCTCGTCTTCTCCTCGGGCTATGCCGCCAACCTCGCCGCCGTCACCACGCTGGCGCCGCACGGCTCCCTCGTCGTCTCGGACGCGGGCAACCATGCCTCGCTGATCGACGGCTGCCGTCTCGCGCGCGGCACCACGCAGGTCGTCGCCCATGCCGACCCCGAGGCGGTGCGCAAGGCGCTGGGCACGCACTCCGGTCCCGCTGTCGTCGTGTCCGACACGGTCTTCTCGGTGGACGGCGACGCGGCGCCGCTCACCGGACTCGCGGGTGTCTGCCGGGAGTTCGGCGCCGGTCTGGTCGTCGACGACGCGCACGGCCTGGGTGTCCTCGGTGAGGGGGGCCGGGGCGCGCCGCACGCGGCCGGGCTCGCGGGCGCGGCCGATGTCGTCGCCACCGTCACGCTGTCGAAGTCGTTCGGCAGCCAGGGCGGTGCCGTCCTCGGTCCGGCCCGCGTCATCGAGCACCTGGTCAACGCGGCCCGTACGTTCATCTTCGACACCGGTCTGGCCCCCGCGGCGGCGGGCGCCGCCCTCGCGGCCCTGCGCCTGCTGCGCCGGGAGCCCGAACGGGCGGCACGCGCGCGTGCCGTGGCGACGGAACTGCACGCCCGCCTGACGGCCGAGGGCCTCGAGGCGGTGCGGCCGGACGCCGCCGTCGTCTCCGTGCGCGCACCCTCCCCGGAGCAGGCCGTGCGCTGGGCCGCGGATTGCCGCGAGGCCGGACTGGCCGTCGGCTGCTTCCGTCCCCCGTCGGTGCCGGACGGCATCTCACGGCTGCGGCTGACCGCCCGCGCGGACCTCACCGGCGGGCAGATCGACCGTGCCGTTCGTGTGATCAGTGAAGTGCGGCGATAAAGCCCTCCCAGGCCGAGGGGGCGAAGAGCAGGGCGGGACCCGAGGTGTTCTTCGAGTCGCGCACGGCGACGAGACCGGTCCATGGGCCGGAGCCCGGCCGGGTCGTCTCGACGCAGTTGTTCATTCCGGTGCTGTGGCTGCTGCGCTGCCACAGCACACCGGGCAGATGGAAGCTCGAAGGTACGTACCGAGGCAGGGCGGACATGGTGCCTCCTTTATGCGGTGTCAGCTATCCCGTCGATGAACCCCAACGATTCGTCGGGGGAAAGGGCGTTCACCTGAAGGGAGTTGAAGGCCTCGCTGTAGGCATGGAGGTCTTCTTTCCGTTCGAGATGGAGGCTACTCGTCAAGTGGTCGAGAACAACCACATCCAGATCAGATGTGTTCGGAAAAGAGAAGATAACGAAAGGTCCGGTCACCCCGACATGGGCCCCAACACCGAACGGCAGCACCTGAATGCGCACGTGAGGCAGGTGCGCGGCGTCCCGTAGGTGCTTCAACTGCCGTGACATCACCTCGGGTCCGCCGACCGTACGGCGCAGCACCGCCTCGTCCAGGACCGCGCTCAGGTGGAGCGGCGGGTTCGAACGCAGCACGTCCTGGCGGGCGAGGCGTACCTCCACGAGCGCGTCGACCTTGCCGTCCGGCAGCCCGTCCAGGGCGGCCCGCGTCACCTCGCGCGCGTACTCCGGGGTCTGCAACAGCCCTGGGACCACGGAGTTCTCCAGCGTGCGCATTGCGCAGGCCTGCGACTCCAGGCTGATGAAGTCGCGGTACGTGGGTGGCAGTACGCCCCGGTAGGCGTGCCACCAGTGGTCCCGGCCGCCCTCGCCGGAGCCCGCCAGGACGACGAGCAACTCGCGCAGATCCGGGTCCTGGACGTCGTAGGCGTCGAGGAGCAGTCGTACGTCGGCCGGTTTGACCTTGCTGCGGCCGGTCTCGATCCGGCTCACCTTCGACTGGTGCCAGCCGACCATCCTGGCCGCCTCGCTGCTCGTGAGGCCCGCATGGGCACGCAGAGCGCGCAGCTCCGCGCCGAGCTTTCGGCGGCGTACCGCGGGACCGTTCTTCATGGCCGTCTCCTTCCGACCGTCGAGCCGACGCTATAACGCCCGGTGTCACGCCGACGGTAGAAGAACCCCCCGGTCACCCGTCCGAAAGAAGCCCCGGTCACCCGCCCAAATACGGTCGGCCGTCGCAGAGTTCACCGCTTCGAGCGACAGATATATGCATATCTCGGTGGATCGCCACCGAGACCCGCGCGGTAGTGGCAGTGTGGCGCGCAGCACCAGTCCGGGACCGTACTCGAATCATCCGCTCCGTGTCGGACTCCGGTCCCGTGGGAAAGGGACGACGACGCCATGGCAGACCACCTGGAAGCATCCGTCACTCTGCCGAGCGATCCCGCCTCGGTCTCCGCCGCCCGTACCTATGTCGCCAACGTCCTTGCCGAATGGGGCCTTCCACCCGAGACGGAGATCGCCGACACCGTCCGGCTCATCGTGTCCGAACTCGCCACCAACGCCGTGCAGCACACCCTCGGGCAGTCGCCCACCTTCACGGTGGACGTCACGCTCGACCGTGACGAACAGCTGTGCATCGGCGTGACCGACAGCCATCCCCGCTTTCCGAAGCGTCTGCCCGCGGCCGTCCAGCAGGACAACGGCCGCGGCATGGTGATCATCCGCTGGCTGACCGCCGAGTGCGGCGGCAAGCTGACGATCCGGCCCACCCGCGAGGGGGGTAAAACGGTGTCGATCATGCTGCCGTGGGAGGCACCGGTCCAGCCCGTGACGGCCGACTAGGGCCGTCCGGCGTTGCAGGCCTCAGTCCTCCGGGTTCCGGCCGGTGCGACGTCGCATCATGTCAGGCACCAGCGCCCACAGTCCGAGGCACACCACCAGCGTGCCGGCACCGGCCACGATCCCTCCGACCCGGCCCACCGCCACATCCACGACCAGGAGGACCGACCCGGCGAGCGCGAGCGCGAGCACCGCCATCCCCAGCTGGGCGAGATGCGACGAGACGGTCACGAGCTGCGGCTTGGCCCCCTGCTGGAAGAGCCGGCGGTGCAGGGCGGCAGGGGCGGTGAAGAGCATGGCGGCCAGCACGGAGAGCAGCAGCGTGGTGACGTAGGTGGCGCGCTGCATGGTGTCGAGGGACGGGAAGCGCGGGGTGAACGCGAGGGTCAGCAGGAACGCGAAGAGGATCTGTACGCCGGTCTGGGTGACCCTCAGTTCCTGGAGCAGCTCGTTGAAGTTGCGGTCGGCGCGTTCGAGCCGCGTCTCGTGCCGCTCCTCGGCGGCCTGTCTGTCGGGGGCCGGTCCGTCCGTGGGCTGACGGCCGGTGGCCGGTCCGTCGGTGGGCTGACGGCCGGGGGGATGACGGTCGTTGGGGCGGTCGCTGGCGTGACGGTCGGTCATACATGAATGAGTAACCAATCAACGGCCGGCATCACGCCCGCCGCGTGGGACGGCGGCGCCGAAGCTGAACGCCGCCATCCCACGGGCGCATCACCTGACCCGGCCGTACCAGACGCTCTTCGTCCAGATCTTCTGCAGCCTCACCACGTCCCCGGTCTTCGGGGAGTGCCAGATCCGTCCCTTCCCGGCGTAGATGCCGACGTGGTACACGTTCCGGCCCGAGTGGAAGAACACCAGGTCTCCCTGCTTGCGGCTCGAAGCGGAGATGTGGCGCGTCTTGTTGTACTGCGCCGCGGCGGTGCGGGGCAGTGACTTGCCGGCCTTCTTGAACGAGTACAGCGTGAGGCCGGAGCAGTCGAAGCGCTTGGGCCCCGTGGCTCCCCACTTGTACGGGGAACCCTTCTTGGAGGCCGCCACCTGAAGTGCCTTCGTCGCGGGGGTGGCCGCTTCGGCGTCGGACGCGAAGCCGGGGGCCACGATGCTGCCGCCAACGGCGGCGATGGTGAGAGCCGATGCGGTACCGGCCCTGGTAAGCAGCGACGGGACTCGATTGAGCGCAGTCATGCGCAACCCTTCGTCAGCCGCCTGTGAAGGATGACCTGTCGGATTCGGGCTGGCGAAGTTGCCCGGCCGCGTGTGCGGCTTCACCCCAAGGGCCACTCGGATCTCTCCGGCGGCCCGTCGTGCTTGGGTCCTCCACTCCTGCCGATCCACTTCTGTCGACCCGTCATCCGGGCGGCGGCAGGACTCGGCGTCCGCCCGGACCGCCCCGCCGCTGTGGCGGGGGCTTGTCGTCGGAAGGGATCTTGACGCACGAACGTCGGAAAAGCCGAACAGAATCGGCGTTTTGTGGGGTTACTCACCACTCACCTGTTCGGGTGGACAGCCCCGTTTCAGCCAGGGCGTCGAGAGGGTCGAGGGCCCCCGTACCAGCACAGGAATGCCTGATTCCGCCTCAGCGGTACGCGCGCTGAGCAACTCGCATGGGCCTCTGGAACGACCCCCGGCTACGGCGTTCGGGGGTACACCATTTGGTCCGTTTCAAACCTTGCCCGGACGCCTCGTCAGACACCTGCGGGGCTCCGGGCCGGTCCGTGTGCGTCAGCTGTCGGAGTCGGACGGCAAAGCGACGCGAGCCGCGCGGCGTTCGCCGTCGAGGACCCGCAATGCCCGCGCCAGGGTGGGGGCGTGCACCTCGTGCTCACCCCGCTGGTGCATCAGCGCCAGCGCTTCGCGCAGCGCGGTGGCCTTGCTGACCAGTGCCTGCGCGGCGCGCAGGCCGCGGTAGGTGTCGCCGGGGCGCGCGGGGTTGATCCGGCCCAGGAGATCGACCACCTCCAGGTAATGGTCGATCAGTTCGCCCTCCGCGCGGGTCAGGGCCGGCATCGGGGGCAACTCCGGTGGGAGCATCGGCGGTTCACCTGGCGCCGGGGTCGGGGCGCGAGGCCTTGCGGCTGGGGATGATCTGATCGACGAGCCCGTACTCCACCGCCGCCGGCGCGTCCAGGATCTTGTCGCGCTCGATGTCCGCGCTGATCTGCTCCTGGCTCCGGCCCGTGTGCCGCGCGAGCATCTCCTCCAGCAGCGTGCGGGTCCGCATCATTTCCTCGGCCTGGATGGCCAGATCGGACGTCTGGCCCTGCACCGGCTCGGACAGCGACGGCTGGTGGATCAGCATGCGCGCGTCCGGCAGCGCGGATCGCTTGCCCGGCGCGCCTGCCGCCAGCAGCACCGCCGCGGCCGACGCCGCCTGCCCCAGGCAGACCGTCTCCACCTCGCAGGTGATGTACCGCATCGTGTCGTAGATGGCCGTCATCGCGCTGAACGAGCCGCCGGGGGAGTTGATGTACAGCGAGATGTCCCGGTCCGGCGACTGGTGCTCGAGGTGGATGAACTGCGCCATCACGTCGTTCGCGGACGTGTCGTCGATCGGCGTCCCGAGGAAGACGATCCGTTCCTCGAGCAGCTTCGCGTACGGATCCATGGTCCGCTGTCCCGAGCTCGTGTGTTCGGTGAACTCGGGCAGGACGTAGCGGGCGGACGGTCGGGTCATGACATGCCTCCTCCGAGTGCGTCCTGCAAAAAATGTACAGGACGTACAAGACGTTATGTGGGGAGCATGGCCCACGAGTTGGCGATGAGCAACAGGTCAAAGGCGGTTTCGCTCTCGGCGTGAGAGTCCGGCGGCATCCCGCCACTGACCCCAACTCCTGCTCGGTCGGAGCGAGGTGGACACGTCCGTACCCGTCTGAATTGCGATGCTCGGGTGCGGCAGGGCTGCGATCATCGGGCGCCTACGGCGACCCGGACGACCCGACCGCGTTCGAAACCCGCAACGTGCTGTACCACTGTGGGTCGGAGACGGGCCTTATCTGCACCTGTCAAGTGTGTCCGCAGGTCAGAGGGTGCCTTGATCCTTCAGGCACGTAAGGGACGGTCTGGGCCTGGCCGCAATGACCCTCGGCCACACGAGCGGGTCTGCTGCAGGCTGACTAGTGCCTCGGGGAACGCAGTTCGCCCGGATGGGGGAGCTTGCTCGGCTGATCTACTCCTTCGACGCGACCTGGACCGGGCGTCCTTACGTTGACCGTTCGCCCTCTATTCGGTCTTGCTCCGCGCCCGCCGGCGCCGGTCTGGTGCCGTCCAGACCGGCGGACGGGGCGACGTCACGCAGGGACGCCGAGCGGCGGGTGCTCGAGCACGCGGGGCTTGTACTCGACCAGCTGGATGCGGCCGTCGAAGGTGCGGTGCTCGATCATCTCGAGGGCAACGTCCGGATAGCCGTCGTAGATGCGTTCTTCGCCCGTGGCCCCGGTGATCACCGGGAACATCACGACCCGGAAGCGGTCGACGAGTCCGGCTCGTAGCAGGGACCGGCACAGGCTGAGGCTGCCGATCGTGCTGAGGAGCCCCGAGCCACTCGACTTCATGGCGCGGACCGCCTCGACGGCGTCGTCGCGGACGAGCGTGGAGTTGGCCCACGTCAGTGGCTCCTCGAGTGAGGAGGAGAACACCACCTTGGACGCTTGCGTGAGCTCGTCGACGGACGCCTCTTCTTCGGGCCTGAACTCGTCTTGGCCATTCGGGACCTCGCCTGCGGCGAAGCCCGACATCAGGCGGTAGGTGTTCGCTCCCATCAGGTAGGTGGCCTCGGGCTGCTCGCCGAGCCATGCGAGGTACTCCGGGCCCTCGAGGCCCCAGAACCCGGGCCATCCCTCTCCCGATGCGTGGCCGTCGAGGGACGTGATGAAGTCGACGAGAAGCTCCGACATGGCGGTGTCCTTTCCACCTAGGGTGTCACGAGCTTGGACCGGCCGGGAGCCACAAACTCATCGGCCGCGCTGTGGAGTAACGAAAACCCATGATGCTGCAGCCGATCAGGTCGGCGGAGCGGCACTGCTTCGGAGGGCCCGGAGCCCTACATGATTGCACTATGCACGCAGTCGGGGAATGATCTCCACGCGATGGGGAACGGCGGTTTGAGTTCTGTCAAAGCCCCAGCTCAGCCCCACCCGCGAACGGCCCGCGATCGCGGACACTCCGCGCGACCGCCAGGACTACCTGACGGTCGCCGACAACATCCTGGAGTTCCTTGCCCGTTGGACAGCCCTCACTCATCTGGTTCGGTTACCAGGCCATGGTGATGCCCGGCGTACGTCGTTGCCCCTGCAAGTAGCGCGCCTTATGGACGTCAAGGAGGCGCCGTAAGCTGGAGAACATGGCCTATGAGATTCCGGTGACGCAAGCCAGGGCTGAGCTCGCCGACCTGATCAACCGGGTGGTGTACGGCGGTGAGCGCGTCGTCGTGACGCGGCATGGGAAGCCCCTCGTCGCCCTCGTCTCCGCCGCTGACCTGGAACGACTCGAGGAGCTGCAGGACACGGCGGAGGAGCAGGTGATCAGCGCCGTCTCCAGCGTCCGCGAGGTCGCGTCCGCTCCCCGGGGAGGGCCGCGGTTCGGCATCGCGGCGGAGCACCGGGGGCCCAACGCCTCGTAGGGATGCGCTGCTTGCCCGTCGGGGTGAGCGCGGGGCTTGTCGTGACGGCTCCGTCGAAGAAGCCCGCCCCCCGGCGGGCAGCCGCTGACCGATCGCACCGGTCGGCGCGGGCGGCTCGGCAGCCGAGGTCCGCGGACGGGTTCGGTCGGCGAATCGCTCGCTTGCCTGGATGAGGTGAGTGGCAAGCTCGGCCGCGTCGGTCCGGCGTGACAGCCTGGCGTCGATGCCGTCCCATACGCGGGTGCGCGGCGCGCTGTCTCCGGGCAGAGCGGCACCGACCAGGGCGCCGACCGCGTATCGGTCGCGGAGTCCCAGCAGGGCCGCCACGAGCCCGCCGCGGAGGCGGTGAGCGGCTTCGGGTCCTGCCGGGCGCCATGACCGCTCCGTATACGGTCCGGTCGTCTGCGGGCTGCTTCCGCGCCTGGGCCGTCGCGGTGGCGGGACCTGCCGGGCCCGGGGGTGGGTCGCGGTGAGCGGCACGGACCCCGCCCGGACGTAAGGGATATTTGGGCCCTGTGTCGGGTGCCCGGCACGAAGCCGACAAGCGCGACACGGGGGAGGTGGGCCAATGCCGGTTAACGTCGCTGAAACGCCGTCCAATTAGCCTGCGCCTTCCACGCCACCAGGGATTTTGCCCGGAGGCTGCGGCAACCGGACCCCGCACGGTCCGGAGCGACGACTGTGAGGTGGGACGCCGTGCAACTGACACCACACGAGCAAGAGAGGCTGCTCATTCATGTGGCCGCCGACGTGGCCGAGAAGCGCCGGGCCCGCGGGCTGAAACTGAACCACCCCGAAGCCGTCGCCCTGATCACCTCGCACATCCTCGAAGGCGCGCGGGACGGCCGCACCGTGGCCGAACTGATGGCCTCCGGACGCAAGATCCTGACCCGTGAGGACGTCATGGAGGGCATCCCCGAGATGATCCACGACGTCCAGGTGGAGGCCACCTTCCCCGACGGCACCAAGCTCGTCACCGTCCACGACCCGATCGTCTGACGGGGGAGCCGCCGCCATGATTCCCGGAGAGATCCTCTTCGCCGACGGACCCGTCGCCTTCAACGAAGGCCGCGAGGTCACCCGGCTCACCGTGCTCAACGCCGCCGACCGGCCCGTCCAGGTCGGCTCCCACTACCACTTCGCCGAGGCCAACCCCGGTCTGGACTTCGACCGCGCCGCCGCGCGCGGCAAGCGGCTCAACGTCGCCGCCGGCACCGCCGTGCGCTTCGAGCCCGGGATCCCCGTCGACGTCGAACTCGTCCCGATCACCGGCGCGCGTGTCGTGCCCGGACTGCGCGGGGAGACCGGAGGTGCCCTCGATGCCTGAGATCTCGCGTGCCGCGTACGCCGATCTGTTCGGCCCCACCACCGGCGACCGGATCCGGCTCGCCGACACCGATCTGCTGATCGAGATCGAGGAGGACCGTTCCGGTGGCCCCGGGCTCGCCGGTGACGAGGCCGTCTTCGGCGGCGGCAAGGTCATCCGGGAATCCATGGGCCAGTCGCGTGCCACGCGCGCGGAGGGCACCCCGGACACCGTCATCACCGGCGTCGTGATCGTCGACCACTGGGGCGTCGTCAAGGCCGACGTCGGCATCCGCGACGGCCGGATCACCGGTATCGGCAAGGCGGGCAACCCGGACACGATGGACGGGGTGCACCCGGATCTGGTGATCGGGCCCGAGACCGAGATCATCGCGGGCAACGGGCGGATTCTCACCGCCGGTGCCATCGACGCGCATGTGCATCTGATCTGTCCGCAGATCGCCGACGAGGCGCTCGCGTCCGGCATCACGACGCTCGTCGGCGGCGGTACCGGGCCGGCCGAAGGGTCGAAGGCGACGACCGTCACCCCCGGCCCCTGGCATCTGGCGCGGATGCTGGAGGCGATGGAGGAGTACCCGCTCAACTTCGGGCTGCTCGGCAAGGGCAACACCGTCTCGCACGAGGCGATGCTGTCGCAGATCCGCGGTGGCGCACTGGGCCTGAAGATTCACGAGGACTGGGGTTCCACGCCCGCCGCGATCGACGCCGCGCTGACCGTCGCCGACCGGACGGGCACGCAGATCGCCATCCACACGGACACACTGAACGAGGCCGGTTTCGTGGCGGACACGCTCGCCGCGATCGCGGGGCGCACGATCCACGCGTACCACACGGAGGGTGCGGGCGGCGGGCACGCGCCGGACATCATGACCGTGGTCTCCGAGCCGCACGTCCTGCCGAGCTCCACCAACCCGACCCGGCCCTACACCGTCAACACCGCCGAGGAACACCTCGACATGCTGATGGTGTGTCATCACCTGAATCCCGCGGTGCCCGAGGACCTCGCCTTCGCCGAGTCCCGGATCCGGCCCTCCACCATCGGGGCCGAGGACATCCTGCACGACCTGGGCGCGATCTCGATCATCTCGTCCGACGCCCAGGCGATGGGTCGGGTGGGCGAGGTCATCATGCGCACGTGGCAGACGGCGCACGTGATGAAGCGGCGGCGCGGAGCGCTGCCCGGTGACGGGCGCGCCGACAACCATCGGGTACGTCGCTATGTCGCCAAGTACACCATCAACCCGGCCCTCGCCCAGGGCCTCGCGCGCGAGGTCGGCTCCATCGAGACCGGCAAACTCGCCGACCTCGTGCTGTGGGAGCCCGCCTTCTTCGGAGTCAAGCCGCAGCTCGTCGTCAAGGGCGGACAGATCGCGTACGCGCAGATGGGCGACGCCAACGCGTCGATTCCGACACCGCAGCCGATTCTGCCCCGGCCGATGTACGGGGCGATCGGGCGGGCCCCCGCCTCCAACTCCTTCAACTTCGTCGCGCCGATCGCGATCGAGGACGCGCTGCCGGAGCGGCTCCAGCTCGGGAAGCGGTTCGTGCCGATCGAGTCGACACGGGGCGTGACCAAGGCGGACATGCGGGAGAACGACGCGCGGCCGCAGGTGCGGGTCGATCCGGACAGCTTCGCCGTGCACATCGACGGGGAGCTGGTGGAGGCCACGCCGGCCGCTGAACTGCCCATGGCCCAGCGGTACTTCCTCTTCTGACGGCCGGGACAGGTATCCGATGTCGCGAGCCGCGCTCCTTGTTCTGGCCGATGGCCGCTTCCCCGCCGGAGGGCACGCCCACTCCGGCGGGGCCGAAGCGGCCGTCAAGGCCGGGCGGATCACTGGGGCGGAGAGTCTGGAGGAGTTCTGCCGGGGGCGGTTGCACACGACGGGGCTGGTGTCGGCCTCGCTGGCCGCGGCGGCCGCGCTCGGACTCGATCCGGTGGCGCTCGACGAGGCCGCGGACGCGCGGACACCGTCGGTCGCCCTGCGGGTCGCCGCGCGGAAGCTCGGGCGGCAGTTGATGCGGGCCGCTCGGGCGACGTGGCCGTCCGCCGAGCTCGACGCGTTGGCACGGGAGTTTCCCAAGGGGGCTCATCAGCCGGTCGTCCTGGGGGTGGCCGCTCGGGCGGCGGGGCTCGGGGCGGTGGATGCCGCGTACTGCTCCGCGTACGAGAGTGTCGGCGGGCCGGCTACCGCGACGGTGCGGTTGCTGAGTCTTGACCCCTTCGATGCCACCGGGGTGCTGGCTCGGCTGGCGCCCGATCTCGATCGTGTCGCCGACCGGGCGGGTGAAGTCGCGCGGTGTGCGGTGGAGGAGGGAGTTGATGTGCTGCCCGCTGCCTCTGCGCCGCTGCTGGAGATCAGTGCGGAGGCGCATGCCGCTTGGCCGGTACGACTGTTCGCCTCATGAAGGGTTTGTCGCCCCCGCCGCCCCTACCCTCCCCCAAGCTCTCGGCTTCGCTCGAGCAGGGGGAACCCCCATCCATCCCCTGGGGCTTCGCCCCAGACCCCACCAGGGGGCGCTGCCCCCTGGACCCCGCCGGGGCTTCGCCCCCGGACCCCACCACGGGGTTTCGCCCCAGGTCTCACCGCGGGGTTCGGCCTTCAGGCCCGACTGCGGGGTTTCGCCCTCGGACCCGACTGCGGGGTTTCGCCCCAGGTCTCACCGCGGGGTTCGGCCTTCAGGCCCGACTGCGGGGTTTCGCCCTCGGACCCGACTGCGGGGTTGCGCCCCAGGTCTCACCGCGGGGTTCGGCCTTCAGGCCCGACT